>JAQTYS010000234.1 GCA_028688175.1 Methanothrix sp.
CCCTCCGTGTTCTCCCGCACAATGATGAAATCGAGATTCTGGGACTGAAAAGGCCGGATATTGGCATAAAGATCCAGCTCCTTTCGTATGCGCAGGAGCACACTCTTGTAATTGGGGTCCGGCGGAGTGCTGATGGCTCCAAAAAGAATGCAGTCGCACTCTTTGAGTGCTGCCAAATCCTCCTCGGACATGGCGAGGCCGGTTCTCTTCCAGCGAACGAGGCCAATCTCCACGGCAACTCGCTCAAACTCTGCCCCTGCCGCCTCCAGCACCGCCAGGGCGCTATCGACTACCTCCGGCCCAATGCCGTCTCCTGCAACGATTGCTACCTTCTTAGATCCTCTACCAGACATCGCACTGCCTCTGCTATTTTTGCCGGGCCGTCTCCCCAGTGTACCACTATGCCCTTCTGTCCGTTCTTCTCAGTCAGGCCCTTTTGCTCAGAACGACAGCATCGGGTGATAAAAGGCCCATCCGGCTTCATGATTCTCTCTGTGCTTTGCAGGGGACAGATATTGATAAACTCAAAATCCTTGCCGGGATTGTTGGCCAGAAAGATCTCTTTGGAGATCGAGCAGCCCACAATCCTGGGGTGCTCATGCTCTATCCGGTCTGTGTCCAGAGAGCGTCCCAGGCCCGAGGCCCGGCAAGGGAAATAGACGTTACTGCAATCAAACTGGCGCAGATCCAGGATGCGGGGCACAAAACGAACCGTCAGGTCTCCCAGGATGCCAGAGGCCTCCAGGTTGGCGAGAACGTGAACCAGCCAGGGCGGATGGGGGGGCGAGACATCCAAGACATCTATGGTGAGAATCGATTTCGGATCCGGATCCTTGACAAAGGTGATGTGCTCATCCAGCCCTCCAAAGACAACCGTATTCACTTTCACTTTCTTTTTTTGGCATATCTCATCTGCCAGCTCAATGAGATGAGCTCGGTTTCTGGTGTCCACGATATCAGGATGAAACACGATCTCTTGGCCGGAGGCGAGCGTCTCCAGCTCTACCACCTCTCTCATGAATCCAGAGCCGCGACTCTTGACATGGTAGAGGACCGGCCCCTCCCGGCTGATGAGATACTCTGTGGCAAAGTAGACCGATTCACCCCGCCTCTCCCGGTCCTTAATCCCTACGAACTTATACTCATCCGGAAAGATCATGCCAATCCTTTCTCTCGCCGCCGGTGGGCCACCAGACCGCCGTCTTGCAGTATCTCCATGAGAAAATCAGGCAGCCTGGTGCCCTGATAGAGCTTATCCCCCACCTGCACAGTTCCTGCCGCCAGGTCCACAACCACGCATTCGCCCTTCTGGCAGGACACATCGGCTTCAATCAGAGCCAGCCCTACATTAATGGCATTTCGGTAGAAAATGCGAGCAAAGGACCTGGCTACTACTACTGCCACTCCCGCCCCCTTCAGTGCCCGGGGCGCCTGCTCGCGTGACGAGCCGCTGCCAAAGTTTCTGCCCGCCACAATCACATCACCCTTCTCTACCAGAGAGGCAAAGTTAGGGTCCAAACCCTCCATGGCGTGCTCTGCCCAGAGCCGCGCATCTTTGGTGCGCAGGTATTTGCCTGGGATGATCACATCGGTATCCACATCGTCTCCAAAGACCCAAGCTTTTCCCTTGATCATGAGTATCTTATCCCCTTATTTCGTTTTATATAGCCGTTTCCGGCATAATATTCTTTTCATCCGGAAAATCTGAAATATCAATAGAAGCTATTGATAATCATGATACTTGGCATATCCGGCAGTCCCAGGAATATGGCCACAGAGCACATCTTGGGGGAGGCTCTCAAGATGCTGGAAGACAAGGGCCTGGAAACTGTGCAATTTACCGTGCGAGGTCGGCAGATCAGCCCTTGCCGTCACTGTGACTATTGCCTCAAGAACAAGGAATGCATAATCAAAGACGATATGTATCAGCTCTACCCCCTCATCCGGGAGGCACAAGGGTTTGTTATCGCAACGCCAGTCTATAACGGCAGCATGAGTGCTCAGACCAAGATAGTAATAGATAGAACGCGGGCCACACTGGCTGCTGATCCTAAGGCTTTGCGAATGAAGATCGGCATGGCCATAGCCGTTGGGGGCGATCGCATGGGCGGCCAGGAGCTGGCTGTGCAGCAGATACATACATTTTACATCCTCAACGGCATGATCCCTGTGAGCGGGGGATTTTTTGGCGCCAACCTGGGAGCAACATTCTGGTCTCGCGATACATTGGACGGGGCAGCAGCGGATGAGGAAGGCTTCCGGTCGCTTCGCAAGACCACAAAGAGGTTCGCAGAGATGGTAATGCGTCTGGAAAATATGAGGTCACAGGAAAAATAAATATCCTGAGAATGAGTAAGTGATTAGTATGGCACACAGTGGCAGCAAGAGGAAGATTGCCTGGGGAATCACGGGCAGTGGCGATCGCATTGAGGAGACGGTGCAGGCCATGATAAGATTGCAGCAGCAGTACGATGATGTGGTGGATGTGCGCGTATTCGTATCTAAAGCAGGCGAGCAGGTCATCAAATACTACAAGCTCTTCAATATCCTGGAGAAACACTTCGACAAAGTCTGGGTGGAGATCAATGCCAACTCTCCTTTCCTGGCCGGCCAATTGCAGGTGAAGCGCTATGAGTTTTTATTGCTTGCACCCGCGACATCAAATACTGTGGCCAAGATCTCATTAGGTCTGGCAGACTCGCTTCTCTCCAATGCGGCCATTATGTCTCAGAAGGCATTTGTTCCCACATACATCATGCCCTGTGATTATATGCCTGGAATCATAACTACCATTCTCCCGGACGGCAGCGAGATGCGGCTTCGCATTCGAAAAGAGGATGCGCAGCATGTAAATAGCCTGCGCCGCATGGAAGATGTCTTTGTCATCGAGAGGCCCTCCGAGATTGCAGGCATCTTCGAGAAGCATTTCTCATCCTGAAATGCTACTATGGAATAATTTTTAGGCATACAATATCATAGCTCTCGCCTGCATAAAATCTCTTTACCATCAGCATCGCCTTGCCGCAGGTCAATGTCTCATTTATTCCCAGAACCATTGATGAAGCCGGCTTTTCCCCAGCCAGGGTTGATATCCAGACCTCTGCTGCCTGTGAGTCGATATCTTCAACTTGCAATGTGCAATTTTCCATGGTGTAGTTCTCATGCATGCAGAGAATAACTTCCTGGGATAATGCTGGATAGATAAAGATCATAAATAGGATACAAGCAGAGAATCTGGAAAGACTTATTGTCCTATTCATGCTGATATTTATCATCTCCGTGGCTTTGCCTCTGTAGGTAGCTTCAGCCTCGAAAGGATTTAGTACTTATGAATCTATCGTTGCCTTAATACGAGATGTATAAAAAGTAACACTGGTGTTTCCATGAAGGACGTAGGCATACTTATACTAGGGCATGGTTCCAGCCTGCCTTACAATAAAGAACTGGTGGAATCGCTCGCCCAGATGGTCAGCAAAACCCACTCCGGACCGGTCAGGACTGCTTATCTTAATATGGACCGGCCCAACATCCCGGAGGGTCTGAATAGCTTTGCAGGAACTAATGTATCAAAGATCGTGGCTCTGCCTCTCTTCTTAGCCCACGGGGTGCACACCCGCCAAGACATTCCCCAGGAGATGGGAATAGATCCGCAAAAGCGCAGAGGCACTTTGAAGATCGGTGGCAAAGAGGTGGAAGTAATTTGTGCCGAGCCTCTGGGCGTGGACGAATGCATTGCAGCACTGGCATACAAGCGGGCCGCAGAGGCTCTCGAGTAGCAGTACTCGACACCATCCATGGCGCGGCAATAATCGCTCGCCGGATGGTTGAATCGGGCCTGCAGGCGGAGGCATTCGAAGTTTATCACCACATCCCGGACCTAAGGGACTATGACCTGGTGGCGGCCCCCGTCCACCTTGCACCCGGCAATCCGGCCCTATCTCAGGCCAGGAAAGCCAAGAAGAAAATTATCACTCATCATCAGGCGGTGGGCGAACTTCTCGGAGGAAGGAAAGATCCTAGCATGGAGGTCTTCGAGGTGACGGGAACGCACAGCAAGACCTCCACAGCCCTCTTGCTGGCCATGATTCTCTCCTGGCAAAAGAAGGTTCTATCTCACACCACTCGCGGCCTGGAGATCTGGCAGGATGGCAAAGCCAGCCTTGTGGAAAAGGGGCTTTCCATCACGCCCGGAAATGTGATTCGTGCTACAGAGGCCGCCAGTGCTCAGGGGGCAAGCGCCCTGATCTGTGAGATCTCGCTGGGGGGCACGGGCCTGGC
>JAQTYS010000235.1 GCA_028688175.1 Methanothrix sp.
CGATGACGATAACTTTGTCCACTTCTGAGTCGAAGACAATCTCATCGTAAGCTCCCGGCTCAGTGCTCGATTTGTAGATCTTTTTCATGAGCGCCCGGTAGAGGGTGTCGTAGATGAGGGTGGATTTGCCTGAGCCGGAAACGCCGGTAACAACAGTCAGGACGCCCAGAGGAATGACGGCGTCTATGCCTTTGAGATTATTCTCCCGGCAGCCTTTGAGGCGAATGAACTTATTGCTCTTCCTGCGGCTTGCCGGAACATCGATGCTCTGCTTTCCGGAGAGGTACTGGCCGGTGAGCGACTCGGCATTATTTTCAATCTCCTGAGGTGTGCCCTGCGCCACCACGTAGCCGCCATGAATTCCCGCTCCCGGTCCGATGTCAAGCACATGGTCAGAGCTGCGTATGGTCTCTTCATCGTGCTCTACTACTATGAGGGTGTTTCCTAAGTCCCGCAGCTTTTTTAGCGTCTCAATGAGCCGGGCGTTGTCCCGCTGATGAAGGCCGATAGAGGGCTCGTCCAGCACATAGAGAACACCGGTCAGATTGGAGCCGATCTGCGTAGCCAGGCGGATGCGCTGCGCTTCGCCGCCCGAGAGAGTGCCGGCGTTCCTGGATAGCGTCAGGTATCCCAGACCCACGTGCTCCAGAAAACCCAGCCGAGAGGAGATCTCTTTTAGGATCTGGCGGGCGATTTCCTGCTCTTTTTCCGAGAGAGCTGCGGCCAGCCCGGCAAAAAATTCGAGGCTATCGCCCACGGAAAGATCGGTTACGTCTACAATGGATTTTTCGCCTACCGTTACGGCCAGCACCTTCTCCTTCAGCCTGCGACCGCCACATGATGGGCAGGGGAGGACGCGCATGAACTTCTCCAGCTCCTCGCGCCGATAATCGGATGCCGTCTGGCCGTAGAGGCGGATGCTCTGTGGAATTAGGCCCTCCCACTGGCCGTTATGCATCCAGTAAGCATCACCGTTTTTCATGCTCATGCTGAATTGGATGCTTTCATCCGAACCGTACATCAGGGCATTGTACTGCTCATCAGAAAGGTCTTTGATGGGTGTTAAGACATCAAAGCAAAAGTGCTTGGCTATGGCTGCCAGATGCTGGCCCCGCCAGCCGTCAATGGCATTTCGATAGAGTGCCACTGCCCCGTCGGCGATGCATAGCTCTCTGTCCGGTATGATCAGATCGGGATCAAACTCCATGCGAATGCCCAGACCATTGCAGGACTCGCAGGCTCCAAAGGGGCTGTTGAAAGAGAACATGCGCGGTTGCAGCTCCTCAAAGGCCATGCCGCAGACCGGACAGGCCATGGTAGCGGAGTAGAGCCGCTCTTCTCCCTCGCCGAAAAGGACGATGAGCAGGCCTTCAGTTTTCTTAAGAGCATTCTCCACAGCCTCCACCAGCCGGGACCGATCCTGGGCGCCGTCCAGCCGGTCCATGACCACGTCGATGTCATGCATCTTGTAGCGGTCCAGCTCGATTGTTTCATCGGTTCGGCGTATCTCTCCGTTCACCCGCACCCTTGCATAGCCTTCTCTATTCAGGTCGGAGAAGAGCTGGCCGTAGGTTCCCTTCTTCTGGCGGATGACGGGGGCGAGAATCGTAACCTGCTTTGCTGCTTGCTCTCTCGCCACTTCCAGAATGCTCTCTGCTATCCTTTCCGGAGATTGAGACTCGATCTTTATGCCGTGCACTGGGCAGTGGGGCACGCCAATTCTGGCGAAGAGGAGGCGCAGGTAGTCGTAGATCTCGGTTACCGTTCCCACTGTGCTGCGCGGGTTCTTGGAGGTGGTCTTCTGCTCGATGGAGATGGCTGGGGAGAGGCCCTCGATGCTGTCCACATCCGGCTTGTCCATCTGGCCCAGGAACTGGCGGGCGTAAGCGGATAGCGATTCTACGTAGCGGCGCTGGCCCTCGGCGTAGATGGTGTCAAAGGCCAGGGTGGATTTGCCTGAACCGGAGACGCCGGTGATGACGATGAACTTGTCACGGGGAAGCGTTACGTTTATGTCTTTGAGGTTGTGCTCGCGGGCACCTTTTATTATGATCGATTTCATTTGGCTTATCTCACTGGTCACTTAATCGAATGGTGCACTAATTAGGCGGAGGAAGGACTTAATCCTTTTCAGGGATTCATGGGTCTATAAAAAATCCGGATTCTGGCCCAAAATAATATTAGAAAAAAATTGAAAAATATTTATCTTTTCCCATCACTTCTCAATCTTCTCAAGTTCTGATTGCAGGTCCTGGGTCAGATCAACGTTATAGAAATCACCGGTTGTGGGAAGCTGCATGGCAAATCCATCAGTGATGTCCACCTTGGCATCGGCCTTATCAACCTGAAGATCGAGGATATGCCCGCCTGCCTTTCTGTCTTCGGTTATGAAGTGAAGGTGGTATCCGGGGACGTTTAAGCCTTCGGTGAATTCAGGTGCCCAGAGGCCTATCACAGTACCCGTTACATTGTAAAACTCGAAGACCGACTGATTCTTGGTAGCATCCGCCAGGCGCGGATAGGGCTTTTCCTGCCGGGGAACGCTTCTCGTCTTGACATAGGGGAAGGTGCCGTCAATCCTTATGGCATAGATCATATTAATGGAGGGGAGCTTTTGATCTATCTGGCTGGAGAGCTGCGAGAAGTTGCCGGTATTTTCTATGGCGATGGTCTGATCCGGCTGGAAGTAAGTCACTGTGGAAAAGGGCGTCGTCGCATTGCCCTGCACCGGATAGGCCACGCCGTCTGCCTTGACCTGATAGTAATCCCCATCCAGGGCAATCATCTCGCCATCCAGCGAATCGAATGTGCCTATGCCGAAATCGCCGTGGGTCTTGAGATCATCGAAGCTGTAAAAGCCATCAAAGACGCCCTGCAGCAGAGCATCAATGGTGGATACCTGGAATAGTACGTCGTCATCTGCACACACTGCGCCAGGGAGCAGAGCCAAAGCCGTAATGAAGAGCAGTGCTTCGATAATTGTATATTTTCCGTTCATTTATATCAATCCATAATATCTTTGGCAAGGAGTAATCCCCTCAATTATTACTACTATTTGCATGAGATTCAACCTACGTCCAGTATCAAGCGAAGG
Source organism: Methanothrix sp. (assembly GCA_028688175.1). Classification (GTDB taxonomy): domain Archaea; phylum Halobacteriota; class Methanosarcinia; order Methanotrichales; family Methanotrichaceae; genus Methanothrix. Next base: position 3,095 of record JAQTYS010000235.1, read on the forward strand.
AGCGAAGATGCGAAGTCAAACATTGGTTTATTTCGGCCTCGATGTGCCAAGATAGGAGAGACATTATAATGCGTTTTCCTGCTAAATCGCTCCCCGGTAATACGCCAGCCTGCGTGCATGAGGCCGAAACAGATGCAGCAGTCTTTTCTCTTCCTCAACAGCTAGAGGCTGAAACTGCCTGCCCACCCTGGCCAGCGCATCTACCTCCCTGGCACTATTGCAGCCCACAATTGCGGTGCTGACCTCCCGGGAAAGGGCAAAGCGCAGGAGCAGATCCGCAGTCAAACCTTCCTGCGGGGAGATGTAGTGCGAGCCGCCCAGCACCTTCATGGCGATGACAGCCAGGCCGCGATCCTTGGCAGCGGCCATGACATGATCCAGAAATCCGCCCAGAATGGCTTCAGCTGGGTTGACTGGCATAAGCACGCTGTCCACCGGCCAGTTCTTCACAGCATGCTCCAGGATCTGTGGGGCATGGTGGCCGGTAACGCCCATAAAGCGCACCAGTCCGGTGTCTTTAGCCTCCACAAATGCCCGCAAGGCGCCGCCCGGCCCCTCTATCTCTTCAATATCCTGACGGGTTCGCAGGTCATGAATCTGCCACAGATCCAGGCGATCCAGGCCCATGATATCGAGGGACTCTGCCAGATCGGCCTTTGCGCCCAGATAGTCGCGGGCAGCAGATTTGCTGGTCTGAAATATGCGGGAGCGAAGCTCCTGATGGCCGCGCCAGAAATTGCCATAGTAACCCTGGCTGCCTGCGTATGCCTGGGCGGAGTCGAAGTAGGTTAGGCCCTGAGCAGCAGCCTGCTCGATAACGGCCGCGGCTTCCGCCTCGCGCCCGTGGGTGCGCAGCACGCCCTCTCCGCCCAGGCCCACCTGAGTGACAGGCGGGCCCGACCTTCCAAAAAGCCTGGTAGTAATAATCATAGTAATCCTCTCCAACGGGACATCCTGCGCGCTGATATCTGCGAGAGCACGTGGCCACTTTGGCGGGCCCTGCAGCAGGCTGGCAGCTGAAATGTTCTGGGAGATGTCGCAGAGACGAATTGGTAATCTACCCCTCCCCTAAAGGAGAGGGGCTTTCAGTAGCCCTGAAAGGACTGCCTTGATACTTGGTAGTCCTTCCGAGCCTCCAGGCCGGACTACATAGCGGCCCAAGAAAGCAATGTTTTTTG
>JAQTYS010000236.1 GCA_028688175.1 Methanothrix sp.
AATCCGGAATACTCCAATGACCCTGAAAAAGGCCGCTCACGTTCATGTTTTTCATCCATTTCCTGGAGTATCTGCCAAAATTTTCCAGCATTTTTTGCCGGAGGATTTTTGGCATTTTCCGATTCATCTGCCATATCTTATCCCAGTATATCCATCCTTGAACCGAGATCCATCTCCAAAACCTTCTGAGCTATATCCAGCTTATGCAGTAGCTGTGAGTTCATGCGTTCGTATTCCTGACGATCAAGCTCTCCAAATTCATAGAGCAGACGGGTCTCTTTTATCTGGTCTCTAATCTTTTCCGGATTATAATATCCTTTTAAAGCAAACTTCTGGATCTGCTCTAGGGTCCAAATCATATCTAGCCCAGGCAGGGAAATTCCAATGGATCGCAGCACAATATCATCAATTATGAACAATCTATCGAAACCCCCTTCTTTTGCCTCCCAGGATATGAATATCTACGAAGTTATAAGCAGGCCAGGGACCGGAGTACTGCACCTTCATCTCATGATATTTTTCTTGAAGCTTGCCCACTTGCGAAGAGAATTCATCCATAGTGGACTTATCTACCAAAAATGTGCTGTTTAAAATCAAGCGTTCCGAGAATAGCTTGAGTTTTTTGCTATCAGAGGAAACTGCTAAGAGGTTTTGCAGAAAATCAGCGCTGCATTCTTCTTTTTGGGCCCTATTCATAGGTTCGAGGTCTTTAGGGAGAAACACCTTAATGCCCAGTTCCACCTTGCCGTCTACAATAGGCAACGCTTTCTGCATGGCCTGATAGCCGGCGCTCATGGCGATTTGTAGCAGCTTATTGCTCTTGAATGCCATGCCATAGGCCACGGGAATTACGCTGTACTCTCGCATAACCTGTTCAACTACATTCCTATGGATCTCGACTTCCTGCTCAATAGCAGCATAATCCCTATAGGTCACATCGCTAACTACAGGGCTTAAGTCTCGATAGTCCATAGTATAGACCTCACTGGCATCAAAGCCGATATTGCCAAAGCTCTTCCGATCTTTAATGGGTGAAGGAATGACGCAATAGACGTACTTTCCGAGGGGTTCGGGAACATCCTTCTCAGCTTTGCGAATCCTCCTTACCAAGAAGCTACACCTCTTCCTCTACCATCTCCATGTCTGATCTTCTGCGCAGCATTATCCTCTTGTAGCCGAGAAGCTCCCCATCAAGATCGAATTTCATCTCGTACCTCCCCATAATATCCTGTGTGTCGGGCACAGATTTTCTTTCCAGAACCTCGATCTCAGCCACCCAGCCTTCTGCATCCTTGTTAAGGCTGATTATGCTGTCCAGCTTCTTCTTCAACATGGTTTGTGCAGCTTGGTCTGCTATCCCAAGAATATCCTGAATCTTTGGCTTACCGCTCATGTATGGTCACCTAAGGAGTGTAGATAGAGAGCTCTCCATGGATGGGGATTACTTCCACGCCTCTTCCCTTTAATTCATGAATTCTCTCTTTCAATTTATATTTATCTACTTCGTCAGCCAACCCATAGTAGCGAAGAAATGAGGCAAGCTTATGTCTCCTGGCTTTGACGGCATCTCTGCCTAAAGCTTCTTCCTCAAATGTTCCATCCGGTTTGAGGGTGAAATAAAAAGTAGCTCCTATCTGCCTTCCGTCCTGCATCCTGGCTTTTATAACCAGAGCGTCAGTCTCATTAAATGCGAGGCCAGGAGGCTTCTTGTGGAAGAGCTGGCTGATCTTAAAAACCTCTGCCTCTTCGACTACCGCAGTTATTGGTGACATATTCGGTTCCTTTGGCCTAACTTATGCTGCCGACTCTCTAACCAGTCTCTTTTTCTCTTCCATATCCTTGGGAGAGCAGGTCTTATTGGCTATGACATCGATGCACATTTGCTGGAAATCTATGGTCAAATCTTCTCTGTCTTTGAGGGTCTGCAGTCCTTTAGCGATCATGATGCAAGCTCTGGTTCCGGGTTTCTGGGCGTCAGGAAGCTTTTCTCTTATCGATCTTATTGTCTGTACAATCTTCTCGGCTTTGTCCTGAGAAATTCCCGTGTGCTCCATCACAATTCGCACTTCCGTCTCGTGGCCGTAGTAGTCGGCATATATGCCCACCATACGATCTAGCAGCGCATCTTGCGGCCTATGAATTCCGGCATATTCAATGGAGTTGCTGGTGAGGATGGCCCTGAAATCCGGATGAACTTTTATGTACCTTTCTTCTCCGAATTTAGTTGGAAGTTCCAGGATGCCTTCCTCAAAGACGGACAGAAGAACGTTATTCGATGCCGGCTTGGTTCTGGAGAACTCGTTATAGATGAGGGTGTATCCGTATTTGCAGGCCAGAGAGAGGGGATTGTCAACCCACTCGATCTTCATGGTATCTCTTGTCTTGAAGACATTGTGGACGTAGTTGTCTCGCACACTTTCGCTCTGCATCTGAGAGTAGCCGCCGATCAAATCGGATGTAGTTATAGCTTCATCTCCGTTTATCCAGACCACAGGCCGCCCAAGACCTTTGGCCACATGTACGGCCATGCTGGTCTTGCCGCAGCCTGTAGGCCCAATCAGATGTACAGGATATCCAGCTTGAAGCCAGAGAGAGAGGCGGCTTTCCATCTCCATTACCTCCGGGGTGCTGATGAAATGATTTGCCTCCGGCGTGAGGAAAGCCTCTTCAATGGCCTTATGCCTGGCTTCTTCAGATATCAATTCATAGCTGCAGTCCATATTGGCGGGAGACCTGATTCTCACTTGAATGCTGGGATCATTTAATCCTGCCTTGGAATTGTGAGACATCTCGCTAGCCTTTTTCTCAGAAGCGGTCATGTGAACTGCTTCCCCTCTCACCCTTCTGGGATGTGACTCAATATACGGCATCGCTTAGCACCTTCATGGAATTATGATAATAATAAAAAGTTCTACTAAGGAATTACCCATAGTAGAAATCACGGACATAGTTCTTGAGATCCTGCTCTTGATACCTGTGGATCTCGTTATGGAAAGACGCTGCTCTTCCTTGAAGCTCTCTTGCTCCGGAATACAGCCTGGAGACAGCTTCGCGGTTCTCTTTTATCTGTGAGTTAAGATTGCTTTGGAACTTTGCCAGACCATTCTGTAAATTCCTGTAGCCATCATCTCTAATGTTCTTTCCAGCTTTCTGAAACTCACGAGCCATCTTTTCCTGAGAGGATATAATCTCTCTGGCTCCAGAGTGCATTCTTGCGGTAGCTTCTGAATTTTCCTTGATTTGGGCATCAATTGACCGCTTGAATTGCATTTGAGCCTGATCGAATCTCTTTTGACCGTCCTCGATCATTTTTTGGGCTTCAGAGTGCATATTTCTAGATAATGTGTTGCTGGCAGCGTGGAACTCTTTCACCGATTTGGTCATCTCTCTGATACCTTCATCACGGATATCTTTACCAGCTTTCTTGAGATCTGCGGCTTTGTTGTCGATTGCATTGGCCTTAGCCAAAACACCCTTCTTACCAAAGCCAGCAGGTTTCGCTGCACTCCTCGGTTTTTCGATCATTGAAGCCTCTTTAGGACTCACGTGTGGTATGGGCTTGGGGGGCTCTTTCTGCTTCTTCATAGCCTCCAGGATGTATTCAGCCAACTGGGACTTGGTACCTCCCAAATTCTCCAAACCATATTTCAGAGCCAGTTCTTCTAGATCTCGCCGAGTGTGCTTAGTTACCAGCTCGTCGAAGGTCTCAATTTTGTTGGTTGCATATTCTTCCATGGCTCTTCCTCCTAAAATAATTAGAAGAAATCAGCACTAAGCAGGAACCCCAGGGGTAGCGCCGATGGCAGCCTGCTCTATCTTGGCCATCTCCTCAGAGTAGTGCAGGTAGGTGTCCACCGATGCTACGACAACACGAGCCTCAACTGTAAGAATCTCAATTCCTACCAGGCTGATCCTGGCCCAAACATCGACTACGATACCCTTGTCGAGAATTCTATCCAGAACCTCAGCAAGACTTGATGCATCCGGTGTAGCGGTTACCATTTTTATTCACTCCTTTAGATATTGCATTCACTAATTCAGGCTGGGACTTTGGGGCTTGCTCCGATGGCGGCCTGCTCAATCTTGGCCATCTCCTCAGAGTAGTGCAGGTAGGTGTCCACCGATGCTACGACAACACGAGACTCGACGGTCAGAATCTCAATACCCACCAGGCTGATCCTGGCCCAAACATCGACTACGATTCCCTTGTCGAGAATTCTATCCAGAACCTCGGCAAGACTTGATGCGTCCGGTGTAGCTGTTACCATT
>JAQTYS010000237.1 GCA_028688175.1 Methanothrix sp.
AGAGCAATATTAACATCGCGATAGCAGCCTTCCATGACCTTGATCATCTCAGCCACTTTGGCCGAGGAGACCAGATGAAGGTTGCTGATGAATTTCTTGTAGACCTGATAGGCAAATATTCCGCTCTCTTCGTCCCTGCCGCCAATCACTTTGGGAAAATCTCTCAGCCTGGAGATGCTATAGCCGGTCATTATCCTCTCGGGTGAATAGGCTAAGAAAAAGTCACTCTCAGAAAGGCCGCTTGACTCGCATAGCCAGTCTTGCGCCAGACCCTCGGTAGTTCCCGGCGGAAAGGTCGTCTCTAAAACCACCAGGTCTCCTTTCTTCAAGATACTACCCAGTGAATAGAGCGCCTCCCGCATAATTGAAAAGTCGGGATTATTGCCGCTGTCCACAAAGACGGGCACGATTACGATGAAGGCTACGCAGCCTCTCGCGTCCTCGAATCGGGGCGTGGCCACCAGCCTTTTTCCGCCGTGCTTTTTTATCAGTTCCTCTAAACCAGCTTCCTCTGGTATGGGATTTTCCCCGCGGTTGATCCGCCGGCAGCGCTCTTCATTGATATCCACGCCCATGACCATAATGCCGCTGTCCGCCACAACCGCAGCTAGAGGCAGCCCGGCATTGCCTAGGCCTATAACTGCAATCTTTGCACACTCTTCAGACATCTCTATTATCCTTCCTAATTTCCACCATCTTTTTGCAGGCTGGGCATTTGTAGGTCGATAGTGTGGTATCCTCTATCAGCCTATGGCCGCAGTAGCAGACATAACCCTTCTGGCGGGCAGGATTGCCCAGCATGAGAGCAAAGGCCGGCACGTCCCTCGCCACCACGCTTCCCGCGCCAATCATGGCATACTCGCCTACAGTAATGCCGCAGACTATTGTGGCATTGGCACCGATGCTGACCCCCCGGCAGATGCGCGTGGCGGAAACATGGCTTTCATCCCAAATGAATGCCCGCGGATACAAATCATTGGTAAAGGTGGCAGAAGGGCCAACGAAGACATCGTCTTCAATGATCACTCCCTTATAAACCGAGACGAAATTCTGGATCTTCACATTGTTGCCAATCTCGGCATCGATGTCGATGTAAACGCTCTTTCCTATGTTGCAGCTTTGGCCTATCTTAGAGCCCTGGCGCACATGGGCAAAATGCCAGATCTTTGTGCCCTCACCAATCGCCAGGCTCTCGACTATAGCCGTGGGATGGACATAATAGCTATTGTTTTCTCCTTGCATTTCGACCTCTCTTCCCATCCTATGGCTTTTTGATCTGCAATCCCTGCTTGATCTGCTCGCAAATTTGCAGGTTCTTCAAGGCTTCTTTTGGCGTGACCGGGAAGCTCTTCTTGTTCTTGACGCAGTCCAAAAATGTCTTCAGCTCTACCTTTAAGGGCTCGACCTTGTTTACCAGGACCTTTTCGATAATGTTCTCCTGGGTGTATCGCTCATTTTCCAGGCCGTACTTACCGGGCTTACGATAGATGTAAACCTCCTGGGTCATGAAGTCGCCTTCTGCCGTATAATCCTCCGACTCAACATAAAAAGTGCGAAACTTCTTGGAAGATAGGCGGCTGGCGGATATGGAGACCACACAGCCCGGAAAGACGGCCAGAGCCTCGCAGACGTTTTCGCTTCCGGCACTGAATATCTTACAGTCGCATTCGCCCTTGAAAAGCACATTGAAGGCTATGTCGATGTCATGAATCATGAGGTCTTCTACCACGGAAGCATCGGTGATGCGGCTGGAGGTGGGATTATGTCTCTTGATGGATACATAATCAGGTCGCTGGGCGATCTTCGTCATCTCCGCCACAATGGGGTTGAACCTCTCGATGTGGCCCACTCCCACCACCAGCTCTTTGCCCTCGATGATTTTTGCAAGTTTCAATCCTTCTTCAACTGTCAATGTGATGGGTTTCTCGATAAGGCAGTTGATTCCGGCTTCGATTACTTTCTTGGCCGTATCGAAGTGGTACCTGGTTGGCACGCAGATGCTGACTGCGTCTACCTGGTTAAGCATCTCATCCAACGATTTGCATATTGTAGCAAACTCCCTAGAGCGCTCTGCGCTTTTTGAGACCGGATCATAGACATAAACGGTGCCTACTCCTTTCATCTCCGAGTAGACGCGGACATGATTTCGGCCCATGGCCCCTACACCGATGACTCCGACATCCATGTTCAGGCCTCGAAGGAATTTATGGTCTCGCAGATATACTTCAAATCTTCCTTGGTGAGAGAGGGATGCACCGGCAGGCTCAACACCTTGCGGGAGACCTCTTCGCAGACGGGGCAGCTCTCCTTGGTATAGCCCAGCTCCTGGTAGAGGGGCTGCTCGTAAACCGCCTTGGGGTAGTGAACGGCGCTGCCGATTCCCTTAGCCTGAAGGTACTCCATCAGCTTCTCCCGCGAAGAGACAAAGCTCTCCTCCACCCGCACCACATACTGATGATAAACGTGCCTGACGTCTTTCGCCTGGTATGGAGAAGTGATGCCCTTGATCTTGATATTTTCATTTAAAAATACAGCATTTTGTATCCTCTTGGCAGTGAATTCCTCCAGTCGCGAAAGCTGCACCAGACCAATGGCCCCCTGTAAATTCATCATCCTGTAATTGTAGCCTAATGTGGCATGGTTGTACTTGCCCGTATCTCCGTGGCTTCTCAGCAATCGCAGACGGGTCGCCAGGGCATCATCGTTGGTGGTGATCATGCCACCCTCACCGGTGGTCATGTTCTTGGTGGGGTAGAAGGAGAAGCATCCTGCACTGCCAAATGAGCCCACCTTCTTACCTCGGAATTCGGCACCATGGGCTTGAGCGCAGTCTTCTACCAGGGCTATTTTCCCATCCTGGCAGATATCCGATACAGCCGAGAGGTCGAAGGGCTGGCCGTAAAGGTGAACGCCGATCACAGCCCGGGTTTTGGGAGTTATTCTTTTTTGCAGGTCATCGGGATCGATATTGAAGGTCTTCGGGTCCACATCAGCAAAGATGGGTCGCAGGCCATTATAGAGAGCGCAGTTGGCGCTGGCAATAAATGTGAAGGCAGGTGTTATAACCTCGTCCCCAGGCTTTAGCCTCAGGGCCTTGATGGTCAGATCCAGGGCTACGGTGCCGTTGTTTACTGCAATGGCATTTTTCACACCCAGATAGCCGGAGAATTCATCTTCAAAGCGTTTGACGCTTTCGCCCTGAGCGAGCATGCCGCTTTTCAGCACCTCACTTACCGCTTTGATCTCTTCATCGCCTATGATGGGCTTAGCAATGGGAATAAAATCTCTCATTCTGTTCTCCTCGAATCTGCAATTCTTTTCGTTTCTATTCTCAGATCATCTTCTGCCTTGAAAAGGCTTGTCATATTCAGGCTTCTTTGCGGGATTGGACCAGGCCCTTGTGAATGGCTGCCGGCAGCCCTCGAAATCCCGTAGTGATGACCGTGCCTGGGTAGATTGAAGTATTGATGCCTGTCATGACATTGTCCCCCATGATCACGCCCAACTTGCGCCTGCCGCTATCCACTCGTTCTCCTTTGATGAACGATTTAATGTTGCCCTTGTCATGACGCAGATTGGAGCATATGGTTCCTGCCCCGAAATTGCAGTTCTCCCCAATAATGCTGTCTCCAACGTAGGAGAGGTGGCCGATCTTGCTACCATTCATGATGGCGCTGTTCTTAACCTCTACGGCGTTTCCTATACGAACCTTGTCGCCAATGCAGGTCGTGGGCCGGATATAGCAGTTGGGTCCAATGTCGCAGTCCTCTCCGATCAAAACCGGCCCAACGATGTATGATCCGGAGCGAACGATTGTTCCCCTGCCGATGGACACATTGCCGGAGAGAGTCGCGCCCTGTTCGATCTCGCCGGAGATGCTGGGCTTGATATCCGGCAGCATGACCATGTTGGCGGCCAGAATATCCCAGGGCCGGCCGATCTCCAGCCAGCTCTCGAGTCTGATGATTCTGATCTCCTCTTGGGATGCCAGCCGGTTGAGGCCGTCCGTCAACTCATACTCGCCTCGCTCAGATAGCGGCGTCGATCGCATTGCTGCAAAGATGCTTCTCTTAAAAAAGTAGATGCCGGCATTGGCCAAATTGGAGGGCGGATTGGCGCTTTTCTCCACTACTGATTTGAATATATCCCCTTCCGCCAGAAATACATGTCAGACGCTCATCGTGGCCGGTCGCGCCGCCTTTCGTGGTCGGCGTGATGATCGGCTCGGGCAAACGCTCGT
>JAQTYS010000238.1 GCA_028688175.1 Methanothrix sp.
CAGATGGGCAGCATCTTCTTAGATTCAAAATAGCTTATCGATTTTCCTTCTTGTTCAAAGGAGTTCTTTCGCATAGCCAGAGTTTCGTTATAGACCCATCTGCAAAGCTCTAGCTGCTCATTCAGCTCGGTTACTTGAGCCTTGGTTGGCTTGAGTCTATACCGAAACACTCTCATGGTTTACTTGACATTCTGCATTGCCACATATCGTTCTATTACATCTTTGGTAGCATCACCGCATGTTCCTACATAGTATGAAGGATTCCACAGATGACCATTCCAGAGCTGTTTCCTTAGTTCAGGATGCATCTCAATGCTCTTGTTTAGTCATATTGGGATATACGTATGGTCAACATTAGTTTATATACCGTTCGATAGGCACGGGCTGTATCCCGCCTTTGAAAAGGCGGGGATTAGCCCTGATTTCGTCCTAAAAAAGATAATAAATATTCGCGTGAATTAATTTTATCTGCTTTCCTCTATGAGGACGCCCTAAAAATATTACTGGACCAAGCCGGAATATGTGAGCTTTGATGTACCGCAGTCGAAAAAAGCAAGGAGATTAAGTTCCGATCTTCACCGGCTCCACAATGGCCCTTAGCGTGGCAATGGCAGAGAGTGCCGCCAGATAGCTGGTCTTGGGATTTCGGGGTGACGGAACATTCTCTACCAGGGTGGTGATCCGCCCGAAGTCACCCTCCACCACGATCTCGTGCCGGTTTACATGGATGCCGGGATCTGCTACCACTTTCACAGCTACCTCGCCCTCTCCGGACGCCAGGAAAAGGGTAGCCGCTACATTGACATTGGCCGGAAAAGCTTTCACTGCCTGAAGCGCGCTTCCTTCAAAGATCTTTGTCGGCCCGACCAGAGCTGTCAGGTCGATCTTATTTTCCCTAATGTAGGGCGCACCCTGCAGCCCTGCGGGATTCTTGGTGGTGGTGAGAGTCACAGAGCGAATGGTGCCGATGCGGGCGGACTTGATGCCATCCAGGCCCGATATCGCCCCGGAGGGGAGATAGACCCGCGAGCCATGCTCTTTGGCCAGGGCCTTGACCTCGGCGAAGAACTCCCTGTCCGCGAGAGCGCCTACGCTCATGATCATCAGCTTCTTTCCCGCCACCAGCGCGGCCCTGGCAATGGCAGGGACGGCCTTTTGGCTCGCCGCTTCCACCACTACATCAGAGAGGCTCACCAGCTCCTCTAATTTAACCTTGACCGGCTTATGCTGCAAGCTATTGATCAGTGCCGCCGCAGTTTCCGGATTATGATCGCATACCGCAACTAAATTAGCGTCTAACACACCGGAGTCTACTGCTTTTGCAATCTCGGCCCCGATTGCGCCGCATCCCACAAGCCCGATCTTGATAGGCATCGGAGGCTATAAATCAATTGGACATCAAAATCTTTGCGGTATGCTAACCACAGAGCTGGAGAGATTTGTGGCCGAGGACCTGGGCGAGTGGGACGATTCCAGCAGTCTTATTCCTGACATCGAGGCGCAGGCCGTTGTCATCGCCAAGGAAGATTGCATAATCAGCGGCCTGGCTGAAGCTAGGGAAATCTTTGCTTATTTCCGCCTGACGGCCACGCCTCTTTACGACGACGGCGAGTTCGTGCCCGCAGGGGCCCAGGTTATATCAGTTCGCGGAAGTGCCCGAGCCATCCTGCAATCGGAGAGATTGGTCCTGAACTTCATGGCACGTATGAGCGGCATATCCACATTAACTCGAGATTGTGTTCTTCTGGCCGGCGGGCGGGTGCGCATTGCCGCGACTCGCAAAACCACCCCCGGCTTTCGAGTATTCGAGAAGAAGGCCGTCTTTTTAGGTGGTGGCGATACCCATAGGTTCAATCTATCCGATGCCGTGCTCATCAAGGACAATCACATTGCGATTCTGGGACTGGAAGAATGCCTGCGCGCCGCCAAGGAGCGCGCCAGCTTCACTAAGAAGATCGAGGTAGAGATAGAAAACCATGGTGACATGATCAAAGCTGCAGAGTGCGGCGCTGATATCATCATGTTCGATAATATGACTCCAGAGGAGATTTCTCGTGGGGTACAGCTGCTCGATCTGATGGGTCTTAGAGATCGTTTGCTTCTGGAGGCGTCTGGTGGCATAACTCTTGACAATCTAGCGGAATATGCCGCCAGCGGAGTGGATGTGATTTCTCTGGGAGCTTTAACCAGAAATGCGAGATGGATCGATTTAAGTATGGAGATAGAAGCCGAGACGCAGCAAAATTCAAATTGAGAAAGGATATAATACATATAGAAAATGCATATAGAAAGGTGTTTCCCAAAATGCGGCGTCTGATCTATCTGCCCTGTTTCGTATATCTGTTGTTCTCGATTCTCTTGATTGTATCAACCTATGCCGAAGAATCTACAGACAACAGTGATGAGATAACTTTCAAGGATTTTACTCTCAATATCGGAGATCGCATTGATCTGGGTGACTATCGCATAGAACTTATCGAAATACAGTCGGTAAGAGATGGACTGGTGGTGATTCGGGCCTCTAAGGTGGGCGGTTCGCTTGATGAGCAAAGAGCCCTACTGCTGGACAGCTCCAATAATTTCGATGGCGGCGCTGAAGACAATGGTATTACGGTTACGGTCTCTGATATTTTCGACGAGCAGTCTGCCAGAGTAAGGGTCGAGTATAGCCAGGGTCTGGGAACTCCCAGAAGGCATGCCTCAGAAAGGCCTGCGACTGCATTGGACAAACCTGAACTTTCCGTACAAAAGAGCTTCGAGAAAAACCAACTGAGTGTGGGCGACGCCGTCAAGGTCACCATCTCAGTCAAGAACACAGGCACGGGACAGGCTCTGGGCATAAAAGCCGAAGATATCCCGCCCCTTCCAGAATTCTCTTATATTGCCGGCTATCCTCCCAAGATCAAGGAGACTTTGGACCCTGGGGAGTCAGATTCGGCGGTTTATGTGATTGACGCTGTAAAAGAAGGCTCTATTCGGGTCCCCGCCATAATAGTCAGCTATACCGATGCCAAGAAGAATGCCAAATCAAATAGCTCAGAGCCATTTAATATTCTGATAAGTCCCAAGAGCAAGGCAGACCTGGTCGTTAAGACTGCCGGTTTGACAATGCTTCCCCTGGGTGGCGAGGGCCGTCTGAACATCAGCATCTCCAATATTGGAAGTGCTTTTGCGACCAGAATAGAAGCTGACGGGACAGTCATGCCCTCAGAGGGCCTGCAGGTCACGGGATTGGAGAAGAGCTTCTTTGAGATAAAGCCGGGTGCAGAGGCGAATTACTCTGTCAGCCTCTTGGGCCAGAGCCCAGGCAACTACACCATACGCATCAAGGTCAATTATGACGGGGGAGACGGATCCGTAATCCGAGAGGCAGGCGCGCAGGTAGTTGTCCTGGAACGAGAGTATAAATATCAATATCTACTACTTATTATCCCAATTGCGCTTATCATTGCCTGGATATATCGACGATACAGAGTGTATAAATATTAAGAAAAAGACATATACTAAGAGACATACACTGCGAGAATTGATATCATGCTCAATGTACTGATGCTCGGCGTAGGACAATGCGGTAATCGAATACTAGACGCAATAAATAAGGAAGCATTTGGGGGTGGCAAAGCAGCCAAACTGGCCAAGTATTATTTGTGTCCCAAGTTCCCCAGCCGAGTGGAGACTTTAGCAATAAATACGGCTATAAATGATCTGAAAGAGCTGCGTTTCACCACAGCTAAAGATCGACTGCATGTCCCCAATCTGCACGGTGTGGGTGCCAATAGAAATGTAGGCAAGCAGGCCTTCATGGATAATCGGGATGTGATCATGGGTGAGATCGAGAAGAGGGGCGACTTCGATATTGCCTTTGTGATAACATCTACCTCCGGTGGGACCGGCTCTTCTTTCACACCTCTGCTCATAAACGAATTGAAGAGACAGTACCGGGACATCACAGTTGTCACAGTTGCTATTCTGCCAGCCCGAGAAGAAGGTTCCATCTACCTGCAAAATGCCGCCTTCTGCATGAGGGAACTCATGGAGGTCGATGCGGAGGGCATCATCCTGGTCGACAATCAATACATGAAGCGGTTTAGCGGTGATATTGCCTCTGCCTATGACAAGATCAACGATATGATCGCCAAACGTCTATTGTTCTTGATAGAGTCCCTGGATTCCGAGATGCTCTCGGTAACCGATCTTGGCGACTTCAAGACGGTGATGAATGGGGGTCTTCGTATC
>JAQTYS010000022.1 GCA_028688175.1 Methanothrix sp.
CCGGGGCAAAAAGCGCCGGCAGCGCTCCCTTATTTTCTTTTCCTACGGCAATAATTTCACCGGTCATGAAGAGTCCTCCAGATATACTACTTTAGTGACTGATAACGTCCTTTATCATACACTAAAAAATTAGAATTGTCTCGAACAGTTTTCCAATTTGTTCAAGACTCGCGGGGGAGAAGCGAGGTGTGGTTTCATCGAAACACCACTATACCCTTGCGTACCGATAAACTCCTTTAACACTTTGGGCTAAATACTTTCCCTTTGACGGGGCAGTTTTTAGGCTATTAAACACGGCAGCAGGTACATCATAATAATTGTAGCGGGCACCGTTCTTGAACTCGACGATAAGTATACTCGTGTTTTCGACGTAGTCGAAACCTGCGATATTGGATGACTCAGGTGTTGCAATCCAACCCATAAAAACTCTCCTTATTTTGGATTATCTGATTCTTTGCTATTATGCTCGTAGTGGGGGCTTTGCTTGCGCCATTGTCTCATGACGATTTTGTAGTCTTCTTGCTGTTTTGGTGCAGTCCATCCACCCTCATCATCATAACCTTCTATGTTTGGGTCGCCGCGAACAGCAACATTTGGATCTCTGCTGTCAGGCCATTGATTTTTGTCCGGTGGGTCAATTAGTGTCCGCATTGGTAAACTAACTGCTTCACCAACGATTAAGGCTTCACCAGTTCGGAGTATAGGAAGCATATCAAACAAACCCTTGAGATTGTCTGATGCAGTGCTTGTTACCTGTCCGCGGTCAGTGTCATTTGCTAGGCGCATCGCGAAAATTGTGCCGCATTGTGAGAGGATTGTGGGATCGATCTCCGAGGGACGTTGGCTTATAATCATGATACCCACTCCATACTTACGACCTTCTTTTGCAATTCGCCGGACAGCGCTTGAGGCTGTGCCAGCATGCTCCTTGCCCAAATATGTATGTGCCTCTTCAAGCACGAGCATCAAAGGGCGCAACCGACCACCTTCAGGCAAATTTCTTGCCCAAAACAGTGCATCATAAAGAATGCGTAGTAGGGCTCCTATTAGGTCATTCAACACCATTGAAGGAATGCCCGATAGGTCTAAAATTGATATAGGTGATGAGTTGCCTATCCAGTCGGCAAGTAGTGCGTCGAGATCCTTGGCTACAACACCGTCGAGTTCTGGCTTCCAGTCTCCTGGATTGAACAGGAATGCCAGCTGTGGATCTCTAAGCTTTGAGGCGAGGACTGCAAGCTGTTTTCTCATGCCAAGTGGGTTCGGCCCCCACTGTACTCGCTCGTTTTGAGGACCTGTGGTTTTGATCGTTCGATACTGTGGGGGGGTTACCGACATAGCATCTCCGAGTTGAACTGGCTGGCCGTCCTTAAGTACGTATGCTGGTTCAACTTCTTCGCCTGATCCTCCAGGTTTCGGGATGACAGTTTGATACTCTCGTTTGTGGAAGTCAAGCCAGAGCTTGTGAATACAAAAAGGTACGGGCGTATCTACGGTGAGACTTTCTATGTTTACTCCCTCACGTGATTGCTTACCTATAGATTCCCGCTTTAACGCTACAACGGCATCAGCAACGGCTGCCATATGCTCATCACTTAGGCCTCCGAAGGCCAACTGCACGAATTCGTCGAAGCTGAGTGCCCAGAATGGTATTTGGAGCGGTTTCCCTCCTTCACGCGCTTCCGCATCGACTCTGAATACTATGGCACGATCCGACAGTGCTTTTGCGTATTCACCGTGAATATCCAAGACGACGATGCGAGTTGATGGATAGCGTGTCGGTTGTGAAACTGCAGCTAACAGCCCGGCAACAGTTGTTGATTTACCCGAGCCGGTCGTTCCCACGACCGCTGAGTGGCGCGTGACAAGCTTGTTGATGTTGACGAAGGCAGGGATAGATTCTGCACTAGCCAAGTGGCCAACGGCCACGAAATCAATCGGATCGCCAGGTCCGTAAATCTCCCGTAGATCCTGTTCCGTGACGATGTGCACCGTGTCGTTGATTGTTGGGTGCTGTGAAATACCTCGCTCGAACCGCCCTTCGCGGCCCCTTTCACCAACTAATTGTACTTTGAGCCATTGATTACCCCATAGAGAGTTGTCACCCTCCGCATGAGGAGCGGCGGCGGCCCCAACTTGTGAAACGATCCCAAACAAGGACGTATAACCAAGTGGAATTCGCACAAAACTGCCGATTTGGCCAATCCTATATGATTCTCCTTTGAAGAAACTCAGACCCGTAGCGGTTTCACTTACAAGTGCAACACTGACTGAGGTGCCCGCTACATCTTGCACCGTTCCAATGAAGGTCGGATCAATGCGCATCAGTAACTCCTTGTTCAACATCTCGACTGGAAAGCTGGTTAGCCAAAAAGGCTCCAAAAGCTGCGAAATCTCCGAGAAGCCATTTGCACTGTTCTTTAGGGGCCTTGGAGCGCTTGTCCGGCATCTCTGTTCCCACGGCGATCGAGTAGCAGGGATTAGTATCTTTGACGAAGCTTTCCCAATTACGTTCAACTGTGCCAACAATCCCACCATCCGCAGCTAGTAGTGTTAGGTTAGGATGGCTCTTTGCAAGCTCAATAGCCTTTGGCGCATTGGCGCGATCCCCAAAGATCATCCCAATACATGCAGCGTTTGGATTTCCTGAAAGCCCTTGCCCTATATAGGCGTTGATATGCTCATCGCCGAACGAGTACCCGCAGGTAAGAAGCACGCATTGACCAGAACGCAGAAACACCCTTAATCGATCAAGCATAGCGTAAAAAGGCATCTGTCGGCTTTGATCGTATTTGAGATGTGAAGGATAAATTAACAATTGTTCTCCCTCGACCGCATCGCGGCTACGCCGAATCTTTTCTTTAGCGGTCATCCACCAGTTGATAGACCCATGTATTTTCCATAGCCTTGCCCAGCGCGCAGGCAAGTCGTCCTCCGCCATAGATTCAAGGTCAAGGAAGGCACTGTCGGAGCCAACAAAGCCATCAAAGTATGGAACACGCTGTTCTTCTAAGGCTTGTTCCAACAATAGGTCATAGTTTGTAGTAAAAATTTCCACTGGCTTGTCGCGAGCGATAGCTTGAATCCAACGAGCGAGCACGTGATAGGGCGTATCGCTCGACGGCAGAGATTTGCTAACTATATCTCGTACTTGCTCGCATATGGCTTGGTCGAGCTTGACAAGAAGAATTTCACTGAAATCGTCAATTCCGCTATTTCCACAAAGAGATTTTAGGGTTCGAATATGGCTCAGCACATCTTCGACCGTCGGATCAACAATGCCGCGCCCAGTCACGCGCTCCCAAGCTTTTTGAGCCACATCTTTTATTTCTTTGTTGCTGTCCAGCGTTTTCTTGACCTGCTTTGTAAGCCCGGCGATTTCCGGAATTAATGGTTTAGTATCTTTCCCATCAGAAACTTGGATGGACAATGGACAGCCGGCACCGAGGAAAAAACCAATGTGCATTTTACCCGGGGCAAGTCGCTGCAACAGATCTGTAGCACGGCGATAAGGACAATGCCCCGTCGTTCCGTTCACTGCTGTGGTGTCACTCATACTAATACTCCTTTTAGCATTGGCGCTTTTTGTATTGTATATACGCCCATCTAGCATTATGTTTCCATCTCGGCAGCGGCTTCAACCTCAGTATCCGGTGCCGGAAGCGTCGCAATGGAATCAAGTTGGGGTAATGATTCCTGTGCAATTGCTTGTAACTCACCGCACATGCCCATCATGTTTAGAGTAACCCTCTGAATTTGCTGGTCTCGCTTTTTCCAAATGCGAGCCATGGCAGCCTTTTCGGAATCAAGATCACACTTCATGCTGGTGAAGGCATCAACAACTGCACGCACCTTCTGGACAAATTGTGGGCTGCATAGATAGTGGTAAAGCGCCTCCATCTTTTCGTTTTTGTTGATACCTATCAGCTTATTTTTGTTGGTTTCTATTAGCATCAGCCGCAATGTTTCGGCCATGGGCCGGACAGCAACGCTGTTGACTACCCAAACTTCATCAACAATGCAGAAAGGCTCAATTATCTGCTTAGGCATGACCGTGGTCACTAGCACGGCCAACTCTGCATTGGCTTCACGTTGATCGTCCTTGAGCTTTTGAACCCATGCATTTGACCAATTTTCGGCCCGCTTGGCTTCCCATATGATCTTGCCGCAGTCCTGTCCTGTGCGTGTGATGACTGTCTGTAACATGTCTGCACCACGTGCTCCCTTACGGACCGCCTCAATCATATCGAATGGAAACGCGTTTTTCAGAATATTTTCGAGTTCCAGTTCAAGAACCTCGCCCTGGAGTTGCTGCGACCCCTGTTCGAGCTTTCGCCTCAAATCTTCGTTGGCTTTTTGGGCATCCTCTATCTTTTTCTGATACTCGGCTTCTTTAAGCTTAAAACGTTCGCCTTCGCTGTTTCGGATTTGCTCTTCGATCTTTGTTCTTTCTTCGTCAATTTTGCGCTGTAATTCCAGCTCCATTTCGCGACGGAATTCCTCTAGCTTTGTCTTTTCCTGGCGGAGCGCAAGTTCCTGATCGCGAAGTTCTTTAAGCTTACCATCCTTTTCGGATAGTTCTTGCTGCAGCAGCTTTTTCTCCAATTCGAAGTCCGCAAGGGCTTTGGCTTTTGTTTCCTTCTGAACCTTTTCAATACGCGACTTCATTTCGGTTAGAGCCTGCTGACTTCCGGTCAATTGTTCCTTGAGGTCTTCGAGTTGCGCAGTGTAGTCTTTTGTTAATTTGCGTTCCGCGGCCTTTTCCAACTCCTGACGGAGGCCGGATTCTCGTTCTTTCAGGGCTGTTTCAAAATCTTGTTCGTACCGTTCGATAGTTTGTCTGGTAATACCTTCACCAAGCACGAACTTATGTTGGCACTGAGGGCATACGATTAGCTCCTCGGAGGAGATTATTATTTTTTGTGGCATGACTGCTCCCTTTAAGTATTGGTAGTTGAAAATGCACGCGCGAGCAGCGCGTCGAAAGTGGCCTCGACCTGCTTTACGGCGTCCGCTTGCAGCTGTAGAATGGATCGAAGTTGGTTCATCTGCACAACAAATTTTTGTTGCAATGGCATAGGCGGTACTGGGATTACAAACTTACGAATTTGACTCAAGTTTAATCCAGGTTTTGTCTGCCCATATTGGAGACGGCTAATTTCTCGTTGTCCCCCAGTATCCATCGATAGGAAAAGTGACAGAAAAATTGGGGAAACCCCAGGTTTCAGTCGAAGGATTGCAACATGCTGGCTGATAAAAGAACCTGCAATAGCTTCAGGTACTGCCGCAACCCGACCGATTTGGGACCCAGTAATAGTAAGGAGCACGTCACCCTCTTTTACTCGCGTTCTATTTGTTTCTGCACCTTCTGGGGGGTTAACATATACAGCATTTTGATCAGATATGTTGTTCATCTGTACATCCAGCGAACGAAGAAATCTGGCTCCTTCAGGTGCATAATGTTTTGCCCATCCGCGTGAACCGCTTGTAATAAACGATAAGAATTTTCCAAGCTCAGCCTTAGCAAGGCCTTTCGGATTCGTTGCAGGATCACCAAATATATAGAGGAAAAGTGCCGGAATTATCTCCTCAGCCTTCTTCTGTGCTTCCCGTCGCAGGCGGACGATACCCTCAGCGCGGGCGAGAATATCGACTATACGACGTTGCTCTTCGAGCGGGGGGATGTGAACTTTTAAACGGAGAAAATCTGTGGGTCTTACTCTTTCTCGACTTTTTGTTGCTGCACTCGTTGATCCAACTATCTGACCCGTTGTGAGCGAGTGCCGCAGTGCGTATGCCAGGAATGAATTGTTCAACCTTTTTGTGTTACACCGGAGCGGGACAAATTCCGTTGAACAGATTCGTTGATATTTCTGTTCATCTTCTATCAGCCAAACTCTTGGGATGCGGGGGTTCAGTTTTGATACGAGAACCACTCCGTTTTCGATAATGGTTTTCTGGCTTTTGATTGTTTCTCCCAACTCAATCTGTGGTCCTGCTGTACTATCAAAAGCCGGCAGGCTGTAGTGTGCAAAGGTTGATGATGGTTCTCTTTGTGGATTGATCCCCCTCTTCAAGATGTCACAGACTTCGTCCAGTTGAACAACAGGCCACTTGGTGTCTATCGTAGTCATTCATTATTCTCCGATAGTGCTGTGCGTAGCGCTTCCACTTCTTCCACTATCTCCGCTTCGATAGCCGCCAGCTCATCTAGCAGCTCACGTGGGTCACGGTGCTCGACGGCTGTGCGGTTCATAGGCCGATAACGGCCAGCCGAGAGATTAAAGTCATTGGCCCGCAACGTTTCCGTATCGGCAAACCACCATTGATATGCCCATTCAGTTGTCTTATCGCGTACTTCCCATTCTGGCCAATGCTCGTCTTTATGTTGATAGGCGGCTATAAGTTCGGGCAAATCGTCTTGTTCGATTGGGGTATCGTGTTGGGCATCGAGCTTGTAGCCGTCATTATCGGCCTGCAGGAATATCACCCACTCGGTCGTTCCTCCCCTCTTGAAGAACAATACCGAGGTTTTAACGCCTGAGTAGGGTTGGAAGACGCCCCCCGGTAGAGAAATCACGGCCTCGACACGGTTATTCTCGATAAGCTGGCGACGCAGTTCCTTATGGGCTGTTGTAGATCCGAAAAGCACGCCTTCAGGCACGATAACCCCGCAGCGCCCCCCAGGGCGCAGGCTGTCCATCATGTATTTCAGAAACAGGAGTTCCGTTGCTGTTGAGGTGCCGACCTTCACATCATCGACAATGCGATCTTTGTCCACCCGTCCCGAAAAGGGCGGATTGGCCAAGACGACATGATAGCCGTCCGCCGGTAGGGAATATTCCGCTTTTTTTTCGGCATCGAACGTTGTCGTGAGGACATTCCGCAGAAGGATGCGAACATTCGGCAGACCGCGAAGCGTCAGGTTCATGGTGGCTAGGCGCACCATTTTGGGATCAACATCGTTACCGAAGAAGGTAGCTGTCTGTAGCGCCGAAAGCTGGGCGGCTGATAGTTTGTCGCCCCAGCCTCTTCTTTGAATTTTACCGTCAATTTCAACTTCTTGAGTGGCTGCAGGGGAAGAATTCGTAAGCCGGATATGGTTGTAAGCGGCAACGAGAAAACCGGCTGTGCCAGCTGCAGGGTCATAGATGGTTTCGCCGATCTTCGGGGCGATGATCTCAACTATAGCCCGAATGATATGACGCGGGGTGCGGAACTGACCCAATTCGCCTGCCTGCTTGATCTGTTTGAGAACATGCTCGAACAAGTCGCCCTTGGTATCGGCATCGGCCTGGTCAAGCCGGAGGCCATCCACCAGGTTAATAACCTGGGTAAGAACGGTCGGTTCGTCAATCGTAAGACGTGCGCCGTTCATAAAATTATGAGCGCCGTTTTCGCCCAACTCGGTAAAAAAGGAGAATATCTCATCACGGACGAAGCGCACCAAAGGCTCACCTGAAAGCCCTCTTGCCCACACCGACCAGCGAAAACGTTCACGCGGGATTGTCGTGACGTCTGTGTTTGGGGCATTTAAGGGGTTTTTGAGCTTCCACTTGCCCTCAAACATGCTTTTATAAGGCTGTTTCAGAACCTTAGCCTTCAAGACGTTTTCTTCGTCAATTCCTTCGACCAGGTAGAAGAAGAACAAAAATGAAAGCTGTTCGGCGTTTGTAACGGGATCGGGATAGCCGCCGCCATAGAGATAATCGCGTATTTGCTCAATGGATCGGCGCATATCGGTGGTTAATGGCATAATTCCTTTTCCTATGGCCCTAATGAACGGGCGGTGGCACTTCAGTCTGGTTTTCTGTTGGATGTTTGAATACCGCTTCATTGAGATCCGTTAAAACGGACTCCAGGCGGTCTTCACTGCCAAATATACGGGTTGCCTGCATCACCCCACCCATGAGGGTAAAGGGCGGAAAGGCAAAATGGGCAAGGCTGAATTCTTCCAGTGTGTCGGCATTAGCCCGAAGCTGATTGCCGATCACGCGCAGCCAGCTTTCCTCGGATGGCGTTAGCCCTTTTTGGTCGAGAAGCCAGGCCTCAAAACTGGTGCCAATTTCAGTCGCTTTTTGCTCTGATGCTTCGGGAAAGACCATATTACCGGCTTCATCGAGAGTTATCCATTCCCGCGTTGTCGGGTCGATATGGTCGTTAATGTCAAGGGCGAGCAACCGGCGAGATTCATAAGTCTTTTTCTTGGGTTTTGTCGTGATAACGCCACCTGCGCCAAAGTCTTCATCTTCTCCGTGGTAATCGCAGACACCTACGAAATCAAACATGGTGAAAATGGGCTTCGTTGGGAACTTGCGCGTGCCGCGTCCGCGCATTTGCTGGTAGAGAATGGCCGATTTTGTGAAACGGGCAAAGATCAGGTTAACAACTTCGGGACAATCAAAACCGGTGTCGAGCATGTTGACCGAGACCAATATCTTTGGCCATGCCTCTTTTTTGAAACGCCTGATTTTACTCATGCCATCCACGGTATCGTCTTTACCCATGCCCGATACAACGTAATCGGCATAACGAACTTCGGGAGACGGCTTTTGATCCATGAAAACGTCGTCGAACATTTGAGCCAAGGTTTCGGCATGGCGTTTTGTTACCGCGAATACGATACTTTTGCCAATAAGCGGCTTTCGCAGAATACCTTTTGCGTCCAGGTAGCCTTTGTCATACACGTCACGGAATTCCCGCACGATTGCCCGATTGCGTTCAGGTATGGTGAAACGACGTTCAAGAGCTGAAGGATCAATCATGATGCTGTCTTTTTCCGCAAACAGCTTTTCCAGTTCGGCCTTAGTTCCGGCATCCATGTTCGACCAGTCCAGCTCGTTGCGCTTGACCGTGAAGCCATCTTCGGCGGCTGTCTTCACAGTTTTTGCCTTGTAGATTTGATAAGGGACAAGCCAGCCGTCGCGGATGGCGTCTTTCAGCTTGTAGACGAAGGTCGGGTTTTTTACTTCAAAAAAGCGCAGCGTATCCCGCACAAAAAGATTGTCTTCCTCGTCACCCAGGTCTTCCCCGGCGACGCAGGGCGTTGCCGTAAGGCCGATTTGGATGCCGTCGAAGTGTTTCAAGACACCACTCCATTTCCCGTAAATGCTTCGGTGACACTCGTCGCTGATGATCAGATCGAAATAGCCGGAGGAATAGTCCCCGTAGATATTAATCATGCTTTGCAGCGTGGTGATGGTAATTTGCTTTTCGTCCTGGAAGCGCCGGCCAGCCCTGAGAACGTAACAGGGATAATCCGGCAGATGCTCGGCGAAGGCGTCTTCCGTTTGCTTGGCAAGCGGGATGCGATCCACAAGGAAGAGCACACGGGTAATGGCATTGGCTTGAAACATGCGCTTGATGAAGGCCGCCGCCGTTCGAGTTTTGCCGGTACCGGTCGCCATCTCCACCAGAAGTTTGCGTCGCCCCTGTTCGATCTCGCGGCATAGGGTGTTGGTGCAATCCTTTTGAAAATCGCGTTCACCGCCCCCGGCAATGCGCTCATCAATGGGTACGCTGAAAGGGTCTTGTCTTACCTGTCGTGTAGCAAAACGCCTTTCAAGATCAGGTTGTTTAAAGAAGGTTTTCACAGGCCGGGGAAAGGCCTCACGTTCCCATTCCCAAAAGAGAATTTCTCTGCCGTTGGCAAGGAAGATATAGGGGACGTTGAGCTGGCTGGCGTAGCCTTTGGCCTGGTCTGCCGCTTCGTTCAGGCCTGCTGTTGAGAAGCGCTTGGCTTCGATGACGGCCATTGACCGCCCATGCCGGTCACAGAGCACATAATCAGCCCTTGTACCGTCACCCAGTGTATATTCATACCGGATGCTGTTCGGGTCTTGTATATTCCAGCCTTGATCGGTGAGCTGAGTGTCAATCACAACGCGCGAAAAGGCTTCAGAATTATTCAACATGCGCTATCAGTGTACCCTTCAGTTCGTGTGGGGAAGCTAATTTCTTAGGCTACAGCCCTTCAGGCCGTTTGCTGCCACGATTTCCTTTACAGAAACCTTTTCTGCTTGCTAAACAAGATACATCAAAATCGCGCATCGTCTTTATGTCTATCAGACCAAGGCGATGCAGGCCTGTTGCCGTTTCGTGTGCCGCCTTTAAAGCTTCGCTCTTATATCGTTTTGTCACGGTCTTACACCACTTTCAAAGTAACTTCATCCAATCCGTTAAAACATAAATCTACGCCGGTAGTTGTCCGAGAATGAGAGTCGGAGAAGATGCACTACCTCAACTCAAGACAGAGTTCGCGTCCAATAAGCGCCGCAGCACGCTGGAGCGTCTCAATTGTCACATTTCCTTTTGCCTTGAGAATTCGGTCGACCTGCGCTCTGCTGGTGTGCATTTGTTCGGCCATTTGCGTTTTGGTCATTCCTCGCTTTTTCATTTCTTCGGCGATTTGCCAAGAAATTACACGTGTTACGGCTTCCACTTTTGCGGCTTCGTAAATGCCCTCTTCGTGCAAAAAGTCGTCGAGCGTTGATCCCCAATGTCGGTTTTTTCCGCTCATGATATCATCTCCTTCATTCTTTTCCGCGCCAGTTCAATTTCATCGGGCGGTGTTTTCATTGTTTTTTTGATAAAACCATTCACAATGCCGATCCGCCCTTCATGCACGAAAAATAATATTCGCGCGATGCGGCGGCTCGGCAAACTGCTGCGCACTTCCCATATTCCATCACCAAGAGAACGGCACAGCGGCATACCTACAGGCCAACCTACTTGTACGGTGGCAAGGTCAAATCCAATCTCGCGCCTGTCATCGTCCGGCAAGCCCCGCAACCAATCCCTCACCGGCTCAACGCCGGTCGCAGTTTGGTAAAAGACAATAGGTATTTCACTCAGATGCTTGCTGACCATGAACAATCCTTATTAAGGGTATGTATCATATATGGTACGTTTATGCAAGAATATTTCTTCTCTTCATAATGGCATATGCCTTAATCGGAAAACTGCACGGCATCAAGAGTATGCCCTTCGCTCCAGTGTGGCGGTTCAGGCCCGCGCTCGCAACGCTACGTGCATACACTTGATGCCGCTTTCCAAGCGGTGTTCAGTATTCGGCATCTTCAATGCCAAACACTTCCTTCTTTTTCCTATAGCCAAAAAAAACTTTAAAGGGGCGCTGCTCCTCGCACAATCAAGGGTGAAGGCTAAAGCCCGAGAAGAGGGGTTTCCCCGGCCTTCCGCGCCTTCGGCTTGTGCAGGCCGGGTGAACCGAGCCTTCATAGGTGAGCAGGTTGGGAATGATTGCCGAGACGCCTTTGCCGGAACGGGTAAGGGGCGCTGCCCCTCATGTAGTCAAAGGTAGTTCATCAGAAAATGTCAAAAACCAAGCTGGCTATGTGAACCGAGGCGCACTAGATCAAGATGTTCATCGTCAGGCTTGCGATAAATCAGTATTAGATCAGGTTTGATATGGCAGTCACGATGATCCGACCATTCACCAATAAGCGGATGGTCAACATTGCTTTGGGGCAAAGGCAAGTCGGCGGCGAGTAAGTTCACGACTTCCATCAAGGCGGCATCAATGATTTTGCTGTGCCGCCCTGATTTTTCCCTCTTATAGTCACGCTTAAAGCGGGCCGTGTACCTAATCTCCCGCATTGAGTTTCTCAAGCAGGCGGTCAGGGGTTCCTGCCGTAGTAAGCTCACCGCGACGAGCGGCCTTCATGGCCTCAATGGTTTCATCATTGGGAATAAGAGGCTCAAAAGGTAAAGCCTTCTCCTTTGCAATGCGAATCATCATCATGCGGAAAGCATCCGAAACGGTAAGTCCAATAGAAGCAAGCACCGCTTCGGCTTGAGATTTAACGTGTTCATCAATCCGCGCACGGACAACCGAGTTTGTAGTCATATTTAATACCTCCTTGTGAGCTACAATGTAGCACACAAGGAGGATAAAGTCAAGTGCTTATTAAATAGTTGTTTATTCTCAATCGGTTGTCTAGTGATCATCAAAACCATTTTCCCCCCAATGCCTCCCCCTATATCGCAGCTTAGCGGCAAAAACTGCACGGCACCAAGAGTATGCCCTTCGCTCCAGCGTGGCGGTTCAGGCCCGCGCTCGCAACGCTACGAGCATACACTTGATGCCGCTTTCCAAGCGGTGTTCAGTATTCGGCATCTTCAATGCCAAACACTTCCTTCTTTTTCCTATTGCCAAAAAAACTTTAAAGGGGCGCTGCTCCTCACGCAATCAAGGGTGAAGGCTAAAGCCCGAGAAGCGGGGTTTTCCCGATCTTCCGCGCCTTCGGCTTGTGCCGGCCGAGTGATCCCCCTCCCCTCTTCTCGCCCTTGACAGCGCTACCCCCGGTCTATCCGGCGAGCAACGGTTGCATATGCAACCGCAAACTCAAGGGAGATCGAGACTATGACAAAAACTATCGACAAGGAAATCCTTCGGCATTTTCACGGAACAGAGAATTGGTATCGTCGCGGCATAGCCCGGAATGTTCTATATACAGACGGGGCAAAATACGTTCCAGAGACAGCCGAGGCTTATTGGTTGCTGGACGAAATCGCCTTTTCTCAAATGGTCAAGCGTGTTGCCGCTGAAGAATTCCAGCTCTGGAAGTTAAAGGTCAACTTGAAGGAGCAAACAGCAAAGCTTGTTTGTGAGGACGGAAACGGTCACACCGTTTTCAGGAAGAGGATTCCTTACACGGATTTTCCGCTTGAGGAGATCAGCTTCTATTTCACGAATAACGTCATTCATTTGCCGAGTGAATATTGACCAGGCTCCAGCGCCCAGACTTCGACTTGGGCGCTCTTTCTTTAAATATTTTAATTCCTTTTTATAGAATCATGTGGTAATGAAATCATAAAATAATAAAATCATAATATCATGACATCATGACAATATGAGGCTAAGACATGAAAACCATCGCCATCGTAAGTCAGAAAGGCGGAAGCGGTAAAACGACCGTCGCCGTTCACTTGGCCGTTTGTGCCGAACGATCCGGGAAAACCTCAGCAATCATTGACCTTGATCCCCAGGCTTCGGCACTTGAATGGCGCAGCCGCCGCGAGGCTGAAACCCCGGAGGTTATCACAGCAACGCCGGAGCAGTTGCCTGTCCTTCTCAAAAGCGCCAAGGCGAACGGTGCGGACTTGGCTATTATCGACACAGCCCCCCATTCCGACCGGGCCGCCGTCGCAGCGGCCAACCTTGCCGACCTTATTTTAATACCTTGCCGTCCCTCTGCCTTTGACGTGGCAGCTATCGGCACGACTTTTAATCTCCTGAAAGTAACCAAGGCTCTCAAAAAAACTGTTGTCCTGCTTAATGCAGCGCCGTCGAGGGGCCTTTTAACCGACACGGCGGCGGCGGGTCTGGCCGAGATTGTCCCTGTCGTGCCCGTCCGCCTGCATCAGCGAGCGGCCTATTCCCATGCCATTAATAGCGGCCACAGTGTCGAGGAATACGATCCTCAAGGCAAGGCCGCCGATGAAATACGCGCCCTTTACAAATGGATTATGAAATCATAATACAATGAAATCATGAAATCATAAGGATATAACATTATGGCAAAACTCAAACCGGGTTCCCTTTTTAAAACCAAGGAAGAAAAGGAAGAACCGCTTGAACCACGACCGGCAACGGATCAGAAAAAGCCCAAACGCGGCAAACATCTTATAAGTGGATTGTTCGAGGAGCCTGCTTATCGGCAGTTTACGACGCTTGCGGCAGAGTTAGGTTTGCAGCGGCAGGGCCTCTTACGGGAAGCCTTAAATGATATTTTTGTAAAGCATGGAAAGCCGCCCATAGCATAGGGCAGGGGGCTTTAGGTATTTTTCTTCGCTTTTTGGCGGCAGAATCCTATAAACGCCTGATCGGGGTTTTTCGGTCTTTCGCCCTTTTGGGCGATCCATTCGCGCCATTGCTGTTCCAGGTCATAGACATCCAGGCGAAGCGGACTAAAGGCTTCCTTAGCTTTGTTATAGGTTTCCGTCTTGAGCAGGATTGGCCTATCATCGGGTTCTTCTTCGTGGAACAAATCATTGGCCATTTTCTCAATTACACCCGAGCTTGCTGGTCTTCTTCTGCTTCCAGGAAGCAGGGGAACGGGTTTTTTAGCAACATGCGGGGGGCTCGGCTTTAGTAGCAATCCCTTTTCCAAGGGGTCAACCTTGGCGGTTTCATAGACTTCCAGAACCCTTTTTAACCGCAAAAGCAGTTTCTTTTTGAAGTTTCTCAAACCCTGTTCATCTTGCGCATAGTCGGCCCCGAATTGCAGTTGTAGCAGGGGCCATGGGATCATGGCATCCTTTTTCAGGTAAGACATGCGGTAGGTAAGCCAGCAGTAAAGATCAAGCTCCAGCGGCGACCGCTTGAGCGCCTTTAGAGCGTTCATATCGACCGGCACCGGCCTGTCCGTTATTTCCTTAAAAAAGTCCGTGCTGAGCGTAACCGTCGATTGCCAGAGAGGTACTTGATCCGGTGACTTCGGAGTCCACCACAAGTTGTACTCTTTTGCGATCCTGAAGCCTGAACCCTGCTCTGTAACTTCGTTTCTGTACTGGCAGGATACGGTTGAGCTAAACAGGCGCACAATCTGGTTGCGTAGGCGTGTAATATCGCCCCGCTTGCCGCCTTGCCTTGCAAGGCCAAGCTCAGCCAGAAAAGCCGATAGGGTAGGACCAAGTTCCAGCACCGGCGAGCGCGTATAAAAGGCTTCCGTCGTCATCCATGACAGCAGCAGGCGTGGAATTGAGCCGTAGGGCAGCCCGATCTTGCTAGGGGCAAGTATGGTAAGCGAATAAAATCCGTTCTCTCGCGTAAATTCGCTCCCTGGCGTCGCTTTGTGAGGGATTGTGGCATGGACAAACGCCCTTGCCATATAACCAACCACCCCGGCTTTTTTGGCTTCCTCGGCCTCGGCTCTCAATGCCTCACCAAGTACCTTGTCTCTCTCGATGATTTCCCGATCCATAAGCCCCCTTGAGGGTTGTTTTTCTTGAATCTATTCTTTGCTTTTTAGCACAAATCCCTTCAGATCACCTTATTTTTCTGCCTGTTGATAACTCTCTAAGCTTGCGCTGAAACGGTACCGCGCCAAGGCAGTTTTTGCGCTGAAACGGTACCGGATTTGCGCTGAAACGGTACCGGATTTGCGCTGAAACGGTACCGCAAAACACGGTCAACACCTTAGTTTTTATAGCGTTTTATTCTCTCCCTATATTACCCTATACTCTTACCTATATTTAAAAACACCTATAAGGAAAACGAGAACCCCCTAATCACCTTTTCATGTGACATCGAGTACCCCCTAAATCCATATAGTATTTAAATATAGAAAATCATATAGCCAAAAACCTAAAGCCTGTTGATAAGGAATTCGCCTTCGGCTCAACCATCCTTTTGGCAATAGGAAAGAAAATTGCAAAAAATATACCGACGTTTCTTTTTCCTATTGCCCCGCTTACGTCAGTCCCAAGCGATACTTGAGCATCTCATTCCAGTCCTTACCCGTTCCAACATCAGGCACCACTCGCTTGGTTTTACGTTCTTGGAATACTATCGCCCGGACTTCTTCCGCTATCTTTTCGCCGCCTTCATCATGATCAAACGCTATGAGGATTAGGGCGTCTTCGGACATTTTCCCGACAGCATCCCGGATTAACCCCGGCTGCCGAGGATTGAGTTTCCCGCCGGTCGAAGCATACCGCGTCCGGTCGATTCCGTGCAGAATATGATAAGAAAAGGCGTCAATGGCGCTTTCCACCAGGATAAGCTGATTATCATTTTCCCTGATCCGGCTTGACCAAAGCCCTTTCATGCCGCCCGGCGCAAATCCGGTAAACCCCTTGTTTTTTATCTCATAGCCGCAGAGCCCTTCATTATCGTAATGGGGGAAAAGGGCGTTATTGCACTGATCCACACGAACACACCCGGCGAAACGATCAAGGGCAAGAACATCCGGCCCGATACCCCGGCTCGTCAGATAGGGCAAGGAAAGGCAGTCTTTGGCCTTTTCCCACGCCTTTAGGACAATGCTCCGGTCGCGGGACAGGGGTAAAAGCTCCTGAATGAAAAGATTGGACTGAAGAGACGGCCTGGCCGTGCCCAGCCATTCTCGTAGCCTCTTGCGCACCTGGCCGAGGTTGAGAGCGCTCCGGTTTTGCAGAAAGTCGATAATCGTGCCGTTGTCGCGGTCGTCCCGGACGGAAAAATAAATCCAGTCTCCGCTTCCCTCACTGCGGGCGACAATAATCTTGTCGCCATTCGCATGGCGCATCACAGCGGAATTCCGGGAGCTTGCTCGCTTGTCCAGGGCGTACCCCAGAGAAGCGGAAAACTCCGAAAGGTTTATTTCCGTTTTAAAACGTTGCAGCTCATTATCGTACATGGTCATATCATACGTTATTGCAGTCTTTTCCCAAGCGCATTTAAGCGGGTGTCATGGTACCAGATCACTTTTTTCCCTGGTATCGGGTTAAAATTCTCGATCAGGACAAGCTGTTTATTTTCCCTCAGAACCATCAATTCATCGGGATAAGCCAGGCTTCTTTGAGCAATGTCGAGCGTCGTGCTGCTACTGCTGTTTCCTCCGCCTTGGCCGGTTGAAGAGGTGAAGGCGTTTGCAATGGCGTTTGTGATGGATTTTTTCACAATTGTTGTCACGCCGCAGAGATTGGAAAAATATTCGGCGGTTTTATGGTCACGGCTGCCAAAATACTGAAGCACCCCGGAATTGCCGATGAAGGTTTGCCAGCCAGCCCCATAAATCTTTTCAAGCTGGGAAAGGTCTTGCACGATCCCCAAAGCTGCATCCCAAAACCGGCCATGAGACCGTAGGCCTGCTCAACCATGGTCAGGCGGTTGAGCGCCGCCATTTCATCCAGGAGAAGGGGTAATTGTAACATAGCTGCGTTTTAACGCAATATAACTTCCTTTTTTTACAATTAGTTCTGGAATATTTTTCATTGAATCGGGAAATCCTTCATCGAATTCCAGTATTCTTGTTCTATATGGGGTTACCACAGAAAACGGAAAAAATCGTACGCTAAGAATTACGATAGCTGGTCCATCAGGTCGAAGTTTCCCATCAGGCGTCACGTGACGGTAGAGGGTCTGCCTGGTTATCCCCAGCTCTTTGCAAAGGTCGGCGACTTTTGTTTCGCGTTGCCCCATTGCTGCCATAGCAAGTCGAAGTTTGGCAACAGTCATTTTGTAGGGGGCACCACCAGATCTCCCTCGGGCCCGTGCTGCCGCTAAGCCGGCCATTGTCCGCTCACGTATCACTTTGCACAGTAAGGATTTGTAGATGTTGGCGCTTACCGAAAACTTCCTTCTTACACTGCTCACTGCCGCACACTTACCAGCAGTATTCGCGACAAAATAACCACAAATCTCACTTCCCATAGTTCAAAATTCGCCATAAAAATGCCTCATATTTTATTCTTTTTCCTATCGCCCAATTTGTATTTTTCTTTTCATATTTTATCTAATTTGATATATATCTTCTAAAGCTTTTAGGGAGGTCATACATGGCAGGTTCCGACAAAGATAAACTTCAAAAACTGATCGACCAACGCAATCAGCTGGAAGAAAGAATCAAAAGGCAAAAAATGAAACTCGACAGCCAGGAACGCCAGCGAGACACCCGCCGCAAGATTCTGGCCGGAGCCTATCTGCTCGAAAAGTACAAAGACAAACCAGAAGAGTTAAAGAACCTGCTGGACAAATTCCTATCCCGACCAGCCGACCGGGAACTTTTTCATCTGAACATTCAGACACCCAAAACAGCAGAGGAAAAAAGTCTTTAAGTGGCGAGCAAAGCGAGACATAACCGAACAAGTCTTTTTCAGTGAGGACGCACTTATACATTGCAGGCAATGTGTGCGGTAAACAATGGCGAGTTATCATCTTTCAGCACAAATAATCACGCGGGGAACAGGCCGCAGCGCCGTTGCGGCGGCGGCTTACCGCTCCCGCTCGTCAATCGAAGACAAAAAGCAGGGATTGACGTTTGATTATACGAAGAAAAAAGACCTGGCTTTTTCGGCAGTCTGTTTGCCGCAAGGTGCGCCGGAGAAGTTCCGGGA
>JAQTYS010000239.1 GCA_028688175.1 Methanothrix sp.
CTCTTGCCTGGGTGAAGAAAGGGGATGCTCTACTTGCACAGAGCAGATACTCAGAGTCTATTGAGGCATTCGAGAGGGCTCTTAAGATTGAGCCGAAGAACGCTGATGCCTGGCTGAGCAATGCCTTGGCGCTGCGCCTGTCAGCAAGATATATCGACTCCATCGCTGCCTATAACAAGAGCCTTGAGCTGGACAGCGCAAATGCTGCAGCTTGGAACGGCAAGGCCCTTAGCTATGCAGAATTGAAAGACTACAATCTCTCTGTTGGTCTTTTTGATAAGGCCATTGAATTAGAACCTGAGGAGATTGGATTTTATTATAACAAGGCCATCGTGCTCAATGAAATGGGCAATTATAGCGAAGCAGTGGCTGTTCTGAGAAGATCTTTAGAGCTTCATCCCGAATGTGCTGTGTGCTGGAATCGCCTGGGGCTGTCACTGGCCAAGTTGGAACTGTTCAGCGAGGCGATAAAAGCCTATGATAAGGCCATTGAGCTGGACGGCAATTATCTGGAGCCCTGGAATAACCGGGGAATTGCTCAGATAATGGGCAACGAAGATTATGTCGAGGCGCTCAAAAGCTTTGATATGGCCATAAAGATCGATCCCAAATGCATGCCTGCGTGGGTTAATAAGAGCAATGCACTAGAATTAGCTGGCCGCGGTCCTGAGGCAAATGATGCCCTGGAAAAGGCAAAAAAGCTGGGATACACAGCTGAGTGAATTTTCTGGCCACAAAACCAAACTGCGCGCGGCCATCCCGCTCTAAAGAGATGGGGTATGCTTCGGGCCGCGCGCCCAGGTTGACTGGATTTCAGGAACATCCGAACCCTCGGTTTCCTGGATTTGCCCATCAGAATTATTGCATATTTGCGCTCGGCTGCGTGATAGCCTTGTTAATCAATCTCATGAAAACATGTTATCTGGCGAGGGTCACTTCATCCCCACCTAAAAGATGGGAAATACGTGACCCTCCGCACTCCCGTTGTATTAAAAATATTTTTTAAAAAAGTGTTATCTCAATTCATAGATCACGGTATCTTCTTGTACTTCTCCGTGGGGAATTGAGCCATGCTGGCGTTCCAGGCCGGCTTCATTGTGGATATGGAGGTATTGCGGCAGGTGCAATCGAATATGCCCTTCTGGCTGCCGAAATCCTTATCGAAGTTCTTGGAAGGAATGTCAAAGAAGCCGCCGCTGCAGCAAGGTAGCCAATCCTCCCCCCAGGTAGATTTGGACTTCTTGATATCGAGGGTCATGGTCTTCTGGACATGGAAGTCTCCCACATAGTTGCTATCAATCTCAATTATTGGGTCCTTCCAGGCCTCGAAATGGCCATAACTTAAGAGATCTGAGTAGCTCTCAACTTTTCCTGTTGTTTTATTTATTTTGTTGGGAACGCTAGCATATTTGGTTTTGATCAGTTTTGGGTTTGCCATAAGTTCGCCAATATGCAGTGTACCTTGGGTGACATCATCATCAATCTTCATCTTCAGGAAACCTTTGCCGTCGGCCACATCATTAGGTCCGGTGCAGTTGATCTCAATGGCGATATCTCCCTTAAGGGCTCGCGCATATTCTACCTGCCTATGCATAGAAGCAGCCTCCTGGTAGCTCTTGGCCTCATTCTTATCTTTTAATAGAGAATTGTAACCCACTGGATGAGACGCATACCATCCTGTTCCATAGGCAAATGCAACAGGGGACTGGATATTATCGTACTGCTTGGTATAGGTGATCACGCTGTTAGCGGCTGCCTGCTTTTTTACCCATTGTCCCGTTGTCAAGTCAATCATCCAGTAGTAATTGTCTGAGCTTACGGTCGATTTCTGCTCGCTGTTGAGAATATCAGCATAGTCCATGGTACCGCTTCCATGAGCATACTCGAGCATGGATAGGTTATTTGTATTGACCTTCATATATTCCATGGAATAACCTGTTCCACTGACATCACTTGTCATATCATGTTTATGCTTCACTGATACCTGATCCGGATTAAAGTCCCATTGCGTGGCCCAGGAAACGCTTGCTGTTAATAATAGCAGAATTAGCGCCGATCCTATCCCTACTACATAATGTCTCATATCAATCCCTCTTCTACACTCGCTATTGAACGGGGAGTAATTTGTACATAGTAATATTTAATCCTTTTCTAGTATGACAAAACAGCATAATAATTAGATAAAACAATTTTTTCATGTTAACTTTCAATTGTTAGTACTAATAAGGATATACTTAATCGACATATTTATATACCAAGTAGCTCTTCACTAACCACTTAACTCCATCAAGCAAATAAAAACAGATGTGCATCGAAATGCACATCTGTTATTTTAATCAAAACAAGGATTATCTAAATACTAAATTTACACTTTTGTATTACTATCTATTGATCACAAGATACTAAATATTACTTAATGAACCAGGTTCTCCCACTTGCAGGCTAACTCGCCGTTCTTAATTATTAAAATTATTCAGTTATGGGTTAGTAAATTCTTTGATCATAATGTTTCATAACTTTTAAGACCGGCTCTTAAATATCTATAAATAATCAACATGGCCCTTTGGCTTTTGGAGGCTAGTGATATGGCCATGCAAACAAAAACAAAAGATGAAGTCTTTGAAGCAATTGACAAGTATAATGTAAGATTTGTCAGAATTTGGTTTACTGATATTCTGGGTGTTCCCAAGAGCTTTGCCATCAATCCCAACGAGCTGGAAGGAGCATTCTCTGAAGGCATGGGCTTTGATGGCTCCTCCATCGAGGGCTTTGCCAGAATTCACGAATCCGACATGGTTGCCAAGCCGGACCCAACCACATTCCAACTTATCCCCTGGAGACAGCAGGAGAATGGCGTCGCCCGGATGTTCTGCGACATTCAGAATCCGGATGGCAGCCCCTATGAGGGTGATCCCCGCAACGTCTTGAAGAAAAATCTGGAGCGCATCAAGGATAAAGGCTACAGCTTCTTGGTAGGCCCGGAGCTCGAGTTTTTCTACTTCAAGAATGAGTGCAGCACAGAGGTCCTGGACAACGGCGGATACTTCGATCTGACCACTGCCGACAACGCTTCCGATCTGCGCCGAGATACCATCCTTGCCCTGGACTCCATGGGCATAGATGTAGAGTACAGCCATCATGAGGTTGCTCCTTCCCAGCACGAGATCGATCTGCGCTACAAGGACGCTCTGAGTATGGCCGACACGGTGATGACCTACAAGATCACCGTCAAGGAGATTGCTCGCCGGTACGGTTACCATGCCAGTTTCATGCCCAAGCCCATCTTCGGTCAGAACGGAAGCGGAATGCACGTACACCAGTCTCTCTTCCAGGGAAAGAGAAATGTGATGTTCGATGCCGGAGACAAATATCATCTCTCTGATGAGGGCAAGTACTATATTGCCGGTCTGCTCAAGCACGCACCCGAGATCACGGCTGTTACCAACCAGTGGGTAAATTCCTACAAACGCCTGGTCCCCGGATATGAGGCACCCGTCTACATTTGCTGGGCGAGAAGAAACAGATCTGCTCTGGTCAGAGTGCCCATGTACAAGCCCGGAAAGGAAGCTGCCACCCGAGTCGAGTTCAGAAGTCCCGATCCAGCCACCAATCCATACCTGGCATTCTCAGTCATGCTGGCCGCAGGCCTTGCCGGCATAGCCAACAAGTACGATCTGCCTGCCCCCCAGGAGCAGGACATCTACCATATGAGCGATGAGGAGAGAAAGAAGGCCGGAATCACCTCTCTGCCAGGAAGCTTGAACGATGCCATACAGCTTACTGAAGGAAGCAAGCTCATTCGCGAGGCACTGGGCGAGCACGTCTTCAAAGCATTCATCGCTAACAAGAAAGCAGAGTGGGATGCCTATCGCATCAACGTCACCCAATGGGAGATGAATCGGTATTTACCACTGCTCTAGAGCCCTATTTTTGGGCTCACCCTTTTATTTTTGCTGTTAGCATCCCATCAAGGAAATCGTCCTGACATAATAGCGGGGAAAAATCGTGAAGATGAATATGCCTGCACCGACCGGCTTTGATCATAAGTATTATGAATGTTTCTTAAATAGATATAAAACATTTATTGAGATCGATTGATGGGGTCCAAGATTACTATGCCAAGGATAAGAAGGGAGCTATACAATAAAGAGATCTGTGCCTGCTCTATCTTCGGTGCCATGAACAGAGAGGGTGAGCGCTTCACCGGAGAAGGCGTCATGTTAGCTATT
>JAQTYS010000240.1 GCA_028688175.1 Methanothrix sp.
GGCAAGGGATAGTCTGGCAGGGGAATGAAGGGAGTAGTGGCATGAGTAGAGGTAGCTTTAAGAGCAGACTACCTCGGGGGAGGCTTGGCCATAGGGTAAGTCCGGCACTCCTGGGCGTAGCCATGTTTTTAGTTATTCTAGTTCCATCTCTGTTCTACATATTTTCACATGCCCCCGACTCTTCCCCCTACCTTGGCTCTTCGCTAGACTCAGACTCTTCCCCAGAAAAATCACTGGAAATGTCATCCCGCCTCGAATTGAAATCAATCCCGCCCTCCCTTCCTGCCCATCCCGATTCGGAGATTAATGTAAATAGCAATTCCTTGCAGGATCTTTCCTCCAATGAAGCATCTCTTCTGGCCACCGTCCGAGAGTCGCCCGAAATGTCTCAGGTCTACCTGGAGAACACCGGCCTCGTGGAGCTGCACGAGGTGCAAATAGTCGGCGCGGGAAGGTCTCTGGGCATACTATCGCAACTTGTTTGCGGTGAGAAGAAGGTGCTCGCCGTCAGCGGATCTCCCTCAGATTTGCGGGTGACGGCTCTTGATCCATCCGAGAGTGAGGTTCTGGCTCGTGTCCAGTATATCCCCTCAGAGGCAAGCGAGAACCCCACAACCTCGGTTTCTGAAGAAACTGTGCTGAGCACCAAATCCGCTCCTGCTGCAAAGAGCATGCCCGTGGAAAAGAAGTCAGACCTATCTGCGCTACTGCTAACTATCACTGCCAATAGGACGGAAGGCAGATCAGGCGATGTCGTAGGCTTCAGATGCCTGGTGAAGAACCTTGGCTCTGGGGAGCTATCCGACATCAGGGTCTCCTGCGCTGGAAAGATGGCTTCCACAAAATTCCTTCCTGCCGGTGAAGAGCTTTTCCTGGATGGAGCCATGCAGATTGCGAATAATACCAGGCTATCGGCCGGCGTGAGAGCGTTGGATGCCCAGGGCAAGATCCACACCAATAATACGTCTCTTGATATCTGGAAGATCTCTCCACTCCTCAAGCTGCAGGTATCCGGCTCCAGGCGGGTGCACCGCGGCGAGAGCGTTTCCCTGGAGCTATTCATCGAAAATAAGGGCGCAGAAAACCTTACCGAAATTATTGTCAGGGATAGTCTGGGGGAGATGGGACGGATAGCTCTATTAGAACCGGGCGTCTCTAAGGTACTGCAAAAAGAGATGACTGTCCTTCACAGTCAAGAGGAAGTGTTTTCGGTTCTCGCCCGTGATCAGCAAGGCAGTGAGGTCTATGCCAGTGAGAGGTTCGACCTTCAGGTACTCAATTCCTCACTCTTGATACGCAGCGATCCTTCTATGGTAGGAATCTATCCGGGAGAGCCTGTTGAGGTCGCCTGGATCTTGAGCAATAACGGAGAAGAGCTGCTGCAAAATATAACCCTAGAAGGCGACGGAAAGAGGCGCATTATCAAGGAACTGGCCCCCGGTCAGGACGTAAAGATGGCGGCCATTTACACCAAGAACTCCACCACCTGGATCAATGTCACTGCCAATGGATTTGACGGCAACGGTTTTGAGGCAGTCAGCACCGCAGGCGTGCTTTTGAAGTCTGCTCAGCCAGGCATCACAATAAAACTCATGCCCTCTGAGATCGAGGTTTGCCCGGGTGATGCGGCAGAGGTCAGTGTCCTGGTAACCAATTCCGGAGACGATCGCCTGGATAATGTTATTCTATCCTTGAACGGCTCTACGCTATCATCTTTGGGCAGCCTCCAGCCGGGTGAGTTCAGAGTGATAGATTCCAAAACGGTGATCTCCAATAATTGTACAATTCAATTTGAGGCCAGAGGAAAAGATTCGCGAGGCCTGATCTTATCGGACGCGTCTGTTGTCAAGGTGTCTGTCGTTATTACCTCACTCAAAATATTCGCAAGCTCTTCGCCGCCGGCCATAGTTCCGGGAGAGAAGAGCATTCTCACCTGCACCGTGGCCAACACAGGCATTGTTCCTCTCTACAGCATATTTGTTATTAGCAAAAAGCTGGGCCCTCTGGGCAATATCGATTATCTCTCTCCCAAGCGGCAGATGACGGTCGTTGCCGAAAAGACCGTGAGCGAAGCAATAGACGATACCATAATCGCAGAAGGCTTCACCCAGGACAAGAAGCCCGTGCGCTGCACCTTTGGCCTGAGCCTGAAACTTCTTGGCTCTCCCGATCAAATCTCAGAGGCTCCGGAAGATGAGGCAACGCTGCCCTCCGGCGTAAGAATGGCCTACGCCAACATCACTTTCGGCAATGTCAGTCTGCCCTTTAACCTACCTTCTCAGGAAGAGACGGAGAGCGAAGTCTCGGGTACTATGGCTGGCGATGTGGACCGTTCGGCAACCAGGCAGAACAATATTGTGCTGGATAAGATTGCCGGTCTGCTGCGTTATGTGGAAAAGCTTCTGGGATGGGATGAGGACCAAGATGGGCCTCAAGGCAAGGATGGACAGCAAAGCGAGAATGAATCCCAGGGGGTGGAGTTTGCACCTGCTGGAAAAGACAGCCTTGCCGGTTCGAAGAATTACGAACTGTCCATTGCAGGAGTAAAGGGATCGGAGCACGGAGCCATTACCATTTTGGATGTCAATGCAAAGCCTTCAACGCCTGCTGCCAATGAGCCGGTCAAGGTGACTGTGCATCTGCAAAGCCCGGAGAAAATATTGTCAGCCTCGGTAAAATACGGCCTGTCTGATCTGCCTCTTACCAGGCAGGATATGCTCAGCGTGGACAGGGTCTATGACTGCGCCCTCAACCTGGAATCCGGCAGCCAGGAAGACGGATACTGGAGCGGCACCATTCCTGGCCGGGGGCCGGGAACCTACATGCCTCTTTCCGTCCTCATTGCAGGTGAATCAGGCAGCGCTGAAGGCGGACCATATTTGATCCACTGGAGCACAATCAAGGCCAATAAGGAGAAGACGGTCGCTGCCCCCTCGGGACGAAACGGAATGCTCTTCATCGAGTCCTCATCAGTAAAAGGCAAGGGCGAGGTCACCATCAAAGATACCATCTCCGGGTCGACCATGCAGTTTAATGAGAAGATAATGGGCAACGGCTCCATCAGCCTGGAGACGCTGCGCACCATTGATCGCAGCGGCACTCAGGACAATTTCACCGAGAAGAAGGATCTGGTCTTCACCGGCGGCAACATCAAAGGCCATAAGACTGTGGCTTCACCAAACTTCCAGGGGGGCATGGGGGCCTCGGTCACAGAGAGGTTCAACTTAAGCCATGTGGACAAGAGCGAGACCTCCAGCATTCGCAGCTCCAATTTTGCCAACAATACTCTGGCCTTCAAGACGGATCAGGCCTTCGACGGAACCTGGAACATCCAGACCAAGTATGCCAAGTTCTACAAGAAGATCAAGGGTGATCAGAAGTACACAGGCTCCTTCCAGACCCAAAAGGACATCACGTTCACGGATGCGGGAGGGAAATAATGAGATAGTGAAATTACGGCGGAGCACCCGCAGCAAACTGCGGGGTATTCTTTAAAATCAATAAAGTATTAAGCCGAGATTTCTGATTGTACCATATCTGCTCTTTGAATAAAAACCTTTTCTTAAAAATTATAAAATGGCATGGCGTGACAACTTGGGATAATACCGGGACGACTTGTGCCATTTAGCAATGCAATCAATTCAAATGCAAACATTGAGAATGCTGCTTCATGCCAAATTAATAATGCACTGCATTTATTTTTGTCATTATAACTATAGAATTTTGATTGTGTACCACTTAGTAGTGATTGCTTTGATTTGCCATTCTTTTCGATAAGTCTATTTGTTACTAATTGAATCTGTCCTGTTTTTTCAGGCGATAGCCCTTCTCCGCGCAAAATAATACCCCCCATATATCCACGGAGATCTTTTCTTGGTACCAGGTTATCTAGAGCAGTTTCGCTAAATTCATATTTCCTGCTTAATTCAAAAAAAACGATTTCGCTAATAAAATTGCGAGGGAGATATTTTTTATATAGCGCGCTTGGGGACTCATCTTCCAAAAGAATTGGCTCTAAATCGAATAGATGATCAATGGCACTCTTGGAATCTCTTGGCGTAAACGATGATTTAACTTCTATCCTTAACTCCGCACTTTAGGGAATAAATTTAGTTCCATTTTCTTATCAAGCATCTCTAACTTTTTCGGAACCTCTGAAATCAAATTGCAGTCGTCTAATTCAACCAAATATACTTTGCTTAACTC
>JAQTYS010000241.1 GCA_028688175.1 Methanothrix sp.
CGAGATAGTCAATTGGATAGTCAATCACATCCTGGATTACAAAACAGATCTTTTCCGCCGCCTTGCTCGCTTCCCCATGGGAGTCCACTTGGTTTAGAAGTAAATGCAACCCAGTCTTCCTATTGTTCTCTTTTAGTGTTTTGGCCGCGGCGTAGATATCCACGATAGCATGGGGTTCTAGAGTTGATACCAGCACGACTACCCCTGCGAGTTTCATAAGCTCAAAGGTTCCATGATAGGAGGTGGGAGAGGTGTCTACGATTAGGTAATCCATCGAGTTCTCTAACCGCCCAAGCTCTGTCCGAAGCCTACTTAGACCAAGACCCGTAGGTTCCGTAGGTACGGGCAACCCTGGAATTAGAAAGAGACCGCCTGCGGCTGAGGTGAGTACCTCCTCTACCTTTAGTTCTCCGCAGCTCAGATCGCCAAGGTGGGCGATGGCATCAATCCCCAATAACCGGTGCAAGTGTCCCCCTGTCAGGTCTCCGTCCACTAAGGTTACCTTCTTGTCTAGATTGGCCAACTCATATGCTATGTTAAGTGCAAGAAAGGATCTACCTACAGATCCCTTCCCACCGGCTAAGGCGATAACTGTGTCCAAACTAGAGTCGTACTCAATCTGTACCACTAATCCCCAGCGAGTTCTTTGCACAATCCGTCCATAGAAAGGGGGCAAGTCAGTGCCCGGTTCCTGAATGACCACAGTCGCCCCCGAGGTGACAAGCGCTGATCGGCCCCCGTCTCTAGGATTAGAGAGCTGCACTAGAACGCCATCTACTCCCAGACAACGACAAAGATAGGTACGGGGGGTTGGAAAGTGAACAGTAATCCGTAAGTCGCTTCCCGGTGCTATACATTCCCTGTTATTCCCGATGGCGTGTCCTTGCTCTAACATGGGTTATGATCAAAGCCTCCTATCGGAAGTGAGTAACGGATGTTCCACGTGGAACATCCGTTACTCACTCTTCAGGATATAGTCGATGATTCGCTGTAGTTCATCCTCCGAGTAATATTCAATCTCGATCCTGCCCTTACCCTTTTGCTGTTTGATCAACACTTTAGTGCCCAGTGCATCCCCCAGTTCGTTCTGCACCAGAGCAAGCTCCGGATTAGCCCTCGCCCTGGATGTTCCACGTGGAACATTCCCCTGCTCAACTAAGGCTTCGGTTTGGCGAACCGAAAGCCCCCGCTTCACCACGTACCGCGCTAAGGCCTCCTGCAGCTGGGCATCCTTTACCCCGGCTAACGTCTTCGCGTGACCCGTTGAGATCACTTCCTTCGCCACCAACTCCTGGACAAAGGGGGTTGCCTGGAGTACCCGTAGTAGATTTGTGACTGTCGTCCGGGCCTTTCCCACAGCATCGGCTACTTCCTGCTGAGTAAGACCAAACTCATTGATCAGTCGTTCGTAAGCCCTGGCCTCTTCTAGCGGATTTAGGTCTTCCCGTTGCACATTCTCAATGAGCGCCCATTCCATCATCTTACGCTCATCCATCTTCTGAACCACTGCCGGGATTTTCTCTAAGCCGGCCATCTTAGCGGCCCGCCACCGTCGTTCCCCTACCACAAGAACGTATCCTTCGTCGCCACCGACAACAACAATCGGTTGCATCACACCGTGCTGCCGAATGGATTCTGCCAAAACCCTCAGTTTTTCTTCGTCAAATTCTTCCCGAGGCTGATAGGGATTAGGGGTAATCTCCCCGATGCTAATCTCCCGGATGGAGCGCCCTTCCTTTTCGGCTTCCTGAGGCATTAACGCCCAAAGCCCTCTTCCCAAGGCCTTTCTCCCTTTTGCCGTCTGTTCCTCCGCCATTTTCCTATCCTCCCCGGTTTCTTAGCTCGCCTTTGCACCTAGTCTTCCTATGAATTCCTCCGCAAGTTCTCGATAGGCCAAGGCACCCTTCGAACGATCATCATACAGGACAATCGGTTGTCCAAAGCTAGGAGCTTCGCTCAGTTTGACATTACGCGGCACAATAGTCTTAAAGACCTTCTCCCCAAAGACCCCCTGTACTTCTTCCACAACTTGTTGGCTCAAATTCGTTCGGACATCATACATGGTCATTAGTACCCCGTCAATCACCAGGTGCTCATTTAAGTGTTTCCGCACTAGATCTATTGTACTAACTAACTGGCTGAGGCCTTCTAGTGCATAGTACTCACATTGAATTGGGACCACCACGCCATCCGCGCAACTAAGACCGTTTATCGTAAGCAATCCCAAGGATGGTGGTGCATCAATCAGTATATACTCGTACTTCCCCTTAATGCCCTCTAGTGCCCGCTTCAACCTATACTCCCGGGATATGGTCGACACCAGTTCCACTTCCGCACCTGCCAAATCAATCCGGGCCGGTGCCACATGAAAGTTTTCGATCGCGGTATGTAAAATCACCTCATCCAAAGATCTGCCCCCAATGAGCACATTATACATACATAATTTGATCTTCCTTTTCTCAACACCCACTCCGCTTGTGGCATTTCCCTGGGGATCGCAGTCAATAAGTAAAACTCGATTACCCAAAA
Source organism: Methanothrix sp. (assembly GCA_028688175.1). Lineage (GTDB taxonomy): Archaea > Halobacteriota > Methanosarcinia > Methanotrichales > Methanotrichaceae > Methanothrix. Next base: position 2,530 of record JAQTYS010000241.1, read on the forward strand.
CTGCAAGGTAGGCACCTAAGTTCACCGCTGTGGTGCTCTTGCCCACTCCTCCTTTTTGGTTTACAACCGCTACTACCCTTGCCAAATCCACCACATCCCGTAAAATGATTCTATCTATCTTCAATTCTTCGCCAAAAGCAGTCCCTTTCCTCCTGCCCCGTCTCAAAACAATGGCCGTTTCCGTGCCATGCCCGCCCGTCTTGGGTACTTTTGCTTCGTCTGTTTCACTTTTTCGATCACAATGAGTCGTCTTTTCCCCAATCCAAAGGGCAGCTCATATTCTACCTGGTCCTTGGCACTAAGTGCCCCACCTAATTCCTCTAGTAATAGGGCTCTGTCGATTTGCTCTTTCTCCGGTCCCTTCATGATCACCATAATACCACCCACCCGAAGTAAGGGCATACTCAACTCGGCGACCTCACCGACACTTCCCACGCCCCGACAGACAACTCCATCGAAGTACTCTCTTTTGGTAATCGCCAACTCCTCAGCCCGCATGTTCACGCCTTCAATCCCACTGAGTCCTAAGTATTCTATCGCTTCCTGCAAGAAGGCCACTTTCTTACCTACGCTATCAAGAAGGGTACATTCCTTTTCAGGATCGTACATCTTCAGGGGAATCCCCGGAAAACCTGCCCCTGTACCTATGTCCACGAAACGAATACCTTCGCAGAACCGGGGCACTAACGTTACGGCCAAGGAATCAAGGAAATGCTTGACTGCCATCTCCCTTTCGTCGGTAATCCTGGTCAGATTAAGTCTTGTATTGCCCTTCACCACATACACAGCAAAGGAAAGAAACCCTTCAACAACCTGTTCCTCCAGGATTAACCCCATTGCTTCCGCTCCAAGCAATAGGGCACTACGGAATTCTTGTTTATCGAAACTCACAATTTATGCTCCCTTTTGCGTTTTTCCAAGTAGATCATTAGGGTAGTAATATCCGCCACTGATACGCCACTAATCCGACTAGCCTGGCCCAAGGAACGGGGCCTGACCTTGCTGAGTTTTTCCGTGGCCTCCCGGGATAGGGCCGTCACTTGCTCGTAGTCCAGTCCTTCGGGAATGATCCGCTCTTCGAGATTACGAAACCGTTCCACTTGCCTTCTTTCCTTTTCCAGGTACTCCGCATACTTAACCACAACCTCCAGCTCCCGGGGATAAGCGAAATCATCCTGTAGTCCCAGGGACTCCATAATGTCTTGGATATTCTCGTATTTCACCTCGGGACGCTTCAGCAACTGGTGCAGCGTCTCTCCCTGAGTAAGGGGAGCACTCCCAACTCCTTCGAGGACTTGTTGCACCTGTGGTTGCGGTCTTACACGGATGTCCCTCAATGTCTGGGTCTTCTTTTGGATCCCATCCCACTTTGCCCGTATAGCATCATACTGCACTTGACTCATCAACCCGTACTGGTGCGCCTTCTCCGCTAGACGCAAATCACAATTGTCCTCGCGCAACCACAATCTGTACTCCGCCCTGGAGGTCATGATCCGATAGGGTTCCTCGGTTCCCTTGGTCACCAGATCGTCAATCAAGACTCCAAGATACCCTTCATCTCGACCAATGACTAAGGGGGGGGCTCCCCTGATGAAAGATACCGCATTGACTCCGGCAATGAGTCCCTGGGCCGCGGCTTCTTCATAGACCGATGAGCCATTGATTTGTCCGGCGGTA
>JAQTYS010000242.1 GCA_028688175.1 Methanothrix sp.
ATCTTCCTGAACCGGACTTAATTTGCTTGATATAATGAAAGAACTGAATACCGTCCATGTCGTCATAAAAGATGATACTCTCCGCCCTCTCTCCCACTTTAATCTTCAGAGTGTTGTTGTGAAACTCATCCACGTACAGCACATCATCGATTACATCCAGGGGCACAGTCTGCACGCTGTCCCAGGCTATCCCCGGCCGCACGAAATGCACATTCTTGTCCGTGGTCACCAGATAGCCCAGCACCTTGTCCAGCATGCCCATCCTGGCGATGGCCAGCATCTGCTCGGATGCCTTGCTTTGCAGGATAGCTGGAGCGATCTGCACCAGCTTCTCGCCTGCTGCCGCCAGCTTTTTTGTTGTGCGGTTCAGCTTCTTGGGAACATCTATTCCCAGGCTGCCCGCATCTTTTATCTCATTCATCAAGTCACAATCTTTTCCAGACAATCGTTCTCCAGAGCTATGCGCACCTCGCGCGCCAGCCTGCGGCCCGTGGACATGTTGGTTCGCCAGAGGGCATTTCCATAGGGATGCCCAACTGCCATGTGCACATTGGTGCCGCCGCCGATGCGCGGAGCGACATCGTAGATGTAGAAGTTAAGGTCCTTATCCACACAGGTCTGCAGACAGAAGGGACCGATGATGCCGGGGGAATAGTACTCCTGCGTCGCTTCCACATACTTCTCGGCCAGAACAAAGGCCTTCTCCAGGAGCGACTCGCGCAGCGTTGCCGAATTGTGGCCGCAGACTGTGTACTCGGGATTGATCTGCTTGTCGTTGAGGGTGAGCTGCTGGGGTGCAGGCAAGCGGCAGTGTCCATCCAGTGAGGTCTCAAAGCGCCAGTCTATGCCTATCAGCTCGATCTGCTTGCTGATGGGCGAGTAGAAGAAGTCCAGATTGAAGACCGGCCCGATCACATAGCGCTCAATTCTGGCCAGCTCAATTCCGTCCTGATCAATCACATTCTGGCGCAAGAGCTGATCAGCCTTCTGGCAGTACTCCTCGTAGGAGGCGGCTGTGAAAAATCCCCTCTCCAGAGTCTTTACGGCATGAGGCAGCTTGACCATCACCAATTCCTTGATATCCTCTGCCTCTACGGGCTCTGGGTATGGCAGCCCTGCCTTCTCCAGTATCCAGTAATAATCTCTCTTGTCGCCGCGCTCCTCGGAACGAAGCAGGTTTCGAGAGCCCAGAAGTGGAATCTGAAACTGATCTTCCACGGCATCAATGCCGCAATAAGAGGTAAACGATCGATTGGGCACGAAAAGAGTGTTCTTCTCCTTGAGAAAATCCTGATTCTCCTGCTCTAAAATCTGGGAGAACTTCTTGAGCATCATGACCTCGTCGATCATGCCGTTTATAATCCTGCCCGATTTGTCCCGACTAGCGCGGAAGTACTTGACATAAGGCTTCTCCCGCCCATCCTGGCACACCGCCAGCGTCCGGAAATTCTCCTCTACTGCGCCGTCTGCCGTATCCAAGGCAGAATGGGATGCAATCATCCCGATTCGCAGATCATCGAGGTCGTATCCCCTCACAACCTCTAATACCTTGCTGCGATCCATCAAGTCAGAGCACCTCAAAATAATTATGTTGTCTCCTCATATTTCCATCCCGATTTATCAAGATGACCCCACACCCACCAGTAGCTCGCCTTTGCCGTTATCGACATTGTCGCCTGCATACTTCTGGAAGGCCAGGCCATCAACCTGCACGATTTCCATTCTCTGGAAGCTGGGCAGAACCTTGGCCTCTCCTTTTACGGTTATAGTTCCTTTGCTCATCTCCGCGCCCGGCAGATAGGCGCGGCCTCCAATAAAGATGGTGCCGCCCTGATTGGCAGCTCCTGGAAAGTCGCCCGCGTCCCCAAGGATGCGAATGCTTCCCCCGCAAAGATGCTCGCCGAGGTATGCTCCCGCGCTTCCCCTTACCTCGATCTCTCCGCCGCGCATGCCAGAGATAAGCTCGCGAATATTAAGAACAGGCGAATTTGTCGCGGCCACATCCACCACTAATCCATTAAAATGGGGCGTGCCGCGTACTCCGATCTCCGCTTCGCCTATCGATTTGAAGAAATCGGGAGACATTTTACACTCGCACCCCGCCTCTTGGGCTAGAGTGCGCCCGGAGATCATGGTCGCCAACAATTCGCATCACCTGAGCTTTTTGATCCCCATTCCCATTGCCTGTAATAAAAGGTGCTGTTATGATTTTATTATTTTTATATAGTATTTTCTAGAAGCTCTTCTCAGGAATTTTTCGTGCATTACTTTAATATACATCATTATCATGAGAATACAGTCCACTGATCATGGAGTTGATTTTTTTGGCGGGCAGAGCTTGGAAGTTTGGAAACGATATCGATACGGATGCCATCATTCCCGGGCGTTATCTGGTAATCAATGATCCGGGAGAGCTGGCAGCTCATCTCTTCGAGGGCGTTCGCCCGGAGATGGCAAAGATGGTGGCCCAGGGCGACTATGTAGTAGCCGGGGAGAATTTCGGATGCGGATCCTCCCGAGAGCATGCTCCCATAGCCATGAAGGGCGCTGGAGTCAAAGCAGTCGTTGCCAAATCATTTGCCAGAATATTCTTTAGAAACTCCATCAATATCGGCCTGCCTCTGTTTATCTGCCCTCAGGTGGATAGAATCGCTGATGGTGCGCAAATAGAGATCGACATGATCGGTGGTGTGATTTACAACAAATCTCGCGCCGAGGACTACAAAACGACTCCTCTTCCTGATTTTCTCCAGGAGATTGTGAACGCGGGAGGACTCGTGGAATATACCAGACGACAGGTGGCCAAGGTGACGGCATGAATTATAAAGTACCAGTTATCCCAGGTGACGGCATCGGCCCGGAGATCATAGCCGAAGGCCAGAAAGTTTTGCAGGCGGCAGCAGATAAATACAATTTCTCCCTGGAGTGGATGGAGTACTCTCTGGGAGCGGAGCACTACCTGAAGACAGGGGAGCTTGTGAGCGAGGAGACACTCAAAGATCTGGGACGCTTTCCTGCCATTTACCTGGGTGCCATCGGAGACCCACGGGTCGCCCCAGGCATCCTGGAGAAGGGCGTACTGCTGGCCATGCGCTTCTACTTTGATCAGTATGTGAATTTGCGGCCCGTTAAGCTCCTGGAGGGCGTCTGGACACCCCTTAAGGATAAGACTCCCAAGGACATCGATTTCGTGGTGGTTCGCGAGAATACGGAGGACTTTTACATCGGCATAGGCAGTCGCGCACGCCGGGGCAAGAGCCACGCCGACTTTGAAATCAAGCGAACGCTCTACAATATAAAATTCGGCCTGGATATCGATACCGATAGCGATGAGATCGGCTATCAGATCGGGGAAGTCAGCCGTGAGGGCTGCCGGAGGGTCATAAAATATGCCTTTGACCTGGCGGCAAAGCGAGACCGTCAGTTATCTTCCGTGGACAAGGCCAATGTGCTCAGCGATATCTATGGCTTTTGGCGCGAGGTCTTCCTGGATGTTGCCAAAGGCTATCCGCAGGTCAAACACGACTTCAACTTCGTGGATGCCATTACCATGTGGTTTGTCAAGAACCCGGAGTGGTTTGATGTCGTGGTCGCTCCCAACATGTTCGGAGATATCATCACCGATCTGGGGGCCATGATTCAGGGAGGCCTGGGCCTGGCACCCGGCGCGAACCTCAATCCGGAGGGCACCAGCATGTTTGAGCCCATTCACGGCTCAGCACCCAAATACAAGGGACAGAATAAGGTCAATCCCATTGCCACCATATGGTCTGGTGCACTCTTGCTGGAGCATCTGGGCCAGAGCAAAGCGGCTGCTGATATAGTCTCTGCCATTGAGCGGAACTTATTTGAAGGCAGAATAAAAACTTACGACTTGGGAGGAAGCTCGACCACCTCTGAGGTTGGCTCGGAGATAGCTCGCCTAGTGGGACTTGTCTAAGTCCCATTAGGGAAAAGGCTTTTATGTGGGATGCTTTTAATCCTCAATCTAGTGCAGCATAAAAGTCTTGAGGCATGTCAGGCAGCGGGGGCTCGTAGCTCAGTTAGGCAGAGCGTCTGGCTTTTAAATTTTTGTGTGAAGATACCAGGTGGTCGAGGGTTCAAATCCCCCCGAGCCCGTTGGAGTTTCCTGGCCTGTTTGCTGCTCCTTCTCCAATAAGGTGGTTTGAGTGACCAAGTTTGCCGTAAAAGATCATGAAATGG
>JAQTYS010000243.1 GCA_028688175.1 Methanothrix sp.
GCTCCCACGATGTTGCCGAGGGTCACAGGTATGAGGTTGGTGATAAAGAAGTTATGCCACCCATTGCTGCCGACCAGGTTTGCCGTGGCCACATTGGCAGTGGCCAGCTTTGCGGCTATCGCCGGATTGTTGGCGGCAAAGATGCCCAGGGGAATAAAGAACATATTGGCCACACTGTGCTCAAAGCCGATGGCGACGAATGCCATGATGGGGAACCAGCAGGCAAAGATCTTGCTGATTATATCTTCCGAGCTGATGGCGAGCCAAACGGCCAGGCAGACCAACCAGTTGCAGCCTATGCCTCGCAGGAAGGCAGTGGTAAAGTCCAGGCCGCACTTGGTGTTGGCTACAGTTGCTGCCCAACCCGCCCAGGGCATGTTATCAAAAAATCCGCATAGGTAAGCCAGGAAAAAGGCGACAAATATCGATCCCAGAAAATTGCCGACATAAACCAGGGACCAATTTTTCATCAGGCCCTTGATTGTAGCCTCACCGTTGAGAATGCTGATGGGTGCAAACATGCAGTTACCTGTAAAAAGCTCCGAGCCTGCGATTACGACCAACATCAGGCCAACGGGAAATACTGCCCCGGCAGCGAACTTGACAATTCCTCCAGGCAGAGCGATCTTCCAGATTCCCCCATCCGGATCTGTTATGGTGCCATTGGAGAGGCCACCAGCCACAATCTCGCTCAACAGGGCTCCGAAGGCGATGTAGGCTCCGGCTAGAAAGCCCAGCACCAGTAGCTTTTGCCAGGTTATGTTGCATTTCGTGCATCCGGCAGCAATGGCCGCCTTGGCGATATCAGCGGGAACTTTGAATGCCATATTCTCCCTCGTAGGATGGCCACTGCTTGCCTACATATCGTGTAAAAAGCTTGCGGTTGCAATTGGCGATTTAATGATGAATCAATTTTAAAATATCCAAAAAGTTAAAAAATGTTAATGAAAAATAATGAATGGATCGGCAAAACTTGGATAGTATTGGCCCGATATAAATCAGTCATCCCCCAAACCGCACACCGCATGGCCTTTGTGGCCCTCATGCTGAGCGGCAAGATTTCTCTTGGCCGGATTGAAGCTCTTCTTGGGCTTGCTGTCCATTAATTTATGCCAGTTATCTCTCTCCCACATATTGAATGATCTATCTTCTTCAGGGATGAGCTGGCGCAGACGTAAGACCAGTCCATCCCAGTTGACACCGTGGCCCGCAAAATCCGGGCCGTCCACGCAGGCGAACTTGGTGTTTCCGTCTACCTCCACCCGGCAAGCCCCGCACATACCTGTACCGTCCACCATGAGTGGTGTGAGGCTGACCATGGTCTCCACTCCCGCAGCTCGTGAGGCATCCGAGGAGACCTTCATCATGAAAGGACAGCCGTGTGCAAATATCCTATCGATCTTATTTCCTGATGCCAGCTCCTGTTCAATGAAGTCATTAGCCCAGGCGGTCTTGCCGCAACCCGTAACGACATGAACCTCGTCGCTGTGCTCCTTGAGCCGGTCCACCCAGAAGATGAAGTCCGGACCGCGGCCTTCCACTACGGTAATCACGTAGTTTCCTTTCTCCTTGAGAGCCTTTATGAGGGGCAGAGTGGGCCCAGCGCCAAAGCAACCGCAAGCGCAGATGACTCTCCCGAAATTCTCGATCTTTGTGGGCGCGCCCAGGGGGCCGGCAATGTTGGATACGCATTCGCCTTCACTCATAGTAGAGAGCTTGGCGGTGCTGGTCCCCAGAACATAGAATACAATGTCCACAGTGCCCTCTTTTTCGTCCCATCCAGCCAGGCCCATGGGTATTCTCTCTCCCTTCTCATCTGCCCTAATGATGGCAAACTGACCCGGCTTCGCCGTGAGGGCAATCTTGGGAGCTTTGAATTTCATATAAATGATATTGGGAGCTACAGTCTCCTTGGTTACTATCTCGTACATCTCTAGCCTCCTCTAATCTTATTGAGCTTCACAGCACAGACCTTGAATTCCGGTATCTTGGCCACAGGGTCCAAGGCCGGATTGGTAAGGACGTTGGTGGGTGTCTCGGAGAAATGGAATGTCATGAAGACCACGCCAGATGGCGACTTTTCCGTGGTTTTTGTCTTGGCTCGGACTCTTCCCCGGCGAGAGGATACCTCAATTTGTTCGCCATCTTCTATTCCGAGTGTGAGGGCGTCCTTTGGATTCATCTCCACCAGCTCCTCACCCCGGAGAAGGTTGAGATCTCTCACTTTCCTCGTCATGGTTCCAGTGTGATATTGACAGAGAACTCTGCCTGTGGTGAGGATAAAGGGATACTCCTCATCCGGCAGCTCCATAGAAGGTCGGTAATCGACCACATTGAACTTGCCAAGGCCTCTGGTAAACTGGCCTTTATGCAGGTAGCCGGTTCCCGGATGATCCAGGTTGGGGCAGGGCCACTGCAGCCCATCACCCTCCAGCCGTTCATAGTTTATGCCCCCGTAACTGGGAGCAAGCTTTGCCACCTCGGACATGATCTCGGATGGATGGCTGTAGCAAAACTGGTCTTTCCAGCCCATGCGGGCTGCCAGAGCATCCAGAATCATCCAGTCGGGCATGGACTGGCCCGCGCTCTGAAGCGCCTTCCTGATCCTCTGCACCCGGCGCTCCGTGTTTGTGAAGGTTCCATCCTTTTCCAGGCTGGTGGTTGCCGGCAGGACTACATCAGCCAATGCCGCTGTTTCCGACATGAAGATATCCTGCACCACCAGAAACTCCAGGGCATTCAAGGCTTCTACCACATGGCTGCAGTCCGGATCGCTCACAACCGGATTTTCGCCCATGATGTACATGGCTGAAATCTTGCCTTCCTGGGCGGCGTTCATCAACTCGACAACTGTGAGTCCGGGCTTATCCGGCAGGGATGCACCCCAGGCCAGCTCAAACTTCTTCCTAAGATCTGGATTGATGACCGCTTGATATCCCGGCAGGAGATTGGGCAGCGCTCCCATGTCGCAGGAGCCTTGCACATTGTTCTGGCCGCGCAGGGGATTGATGCCGGAGGATGGTCGGCCGACGTTGCCGGTCATCATAGCCAGATTGGCCAGAGCAAAGATGTTGTCCACGCCATGAGAATGCTGGGTGATGCCCATGGAATAGATTATGGAGGAAGGATTTCCGCTGGCATAAAGCCGGGCCGCATCCCTGATCAGCTCGGACTTAACACCAGTAATGCGCTCAGCGTCGGATGCGGACAACTTCGAGAGAGAAGCCTGAAAATCTGGGAATCCCTCCGTTCGCTGGGATATGAAATCCTCATCCATCAGCTCCTCTTGCAGAATTATACGGCACATCTCCAGGACGAGCGGCACATCCGTTCCCGGGGTCTGGCGCAGCCAGATATCGGCATTCTTGCATAGATCGATCCAGCGAGGATTGGCTACGATGATCTTGGCCCCTCTTCTCTTCGCCTCCTTAATCTTGAGGGCGATTACGGGATGCTGCTCGCTGGTGTTTGAGCCGATGATGAAGATGCATCCGGCATCCACAAGCTCGGAAATGGAGTTGGTCATAGCTCCGCTGCCAAAAGCGAGAGCGAGGGCGGAGACGGTGGAAGCATGGCAGAGTCGGGCACAGTGATCCACGTTGTTGGTCTGCATAACCAGCCGGGCGAACTTCTGGGCCAAATAGTTCTCCTCATTGCTGCACTTGGCGGAAGAGAGGAAAGCAAAGCGATCGCCCTTATATCCATTTAATTTGCCGGCCACCAGATCCAGGGCTTCATCCCAGGTTGCCGGCACCAGTGTGCCGTTCTTCCTGATGAGCGGGACTGTTAGCCGCTCCGGGCTCTCTACGTAGCCCAGGCCAAAGCGTCCCTTGACACAGAGCTGACCGTTGTTGGGCAGACAGTCTCGTTTGCCTCTCACCCTCACTATGCGTTCGTCCAGGACGCCTACCTCTATCCGACAGCCCACGCCGCAGTATGGGCAGACGGTTTCGGTGGTCGTATCCGGCCTTTGCCATTTCTCAAAGCGGGCATAGAGAGCCCCGGTTGGGCAGATATCAACGCATGTTCCGCAAAACTTGCAGTCCGCGTCCTGCAATGACTGCGGGCCTATCCAGTGCATGCGATGAAAATCGGGATGGCTGTCTAGTACCCCCTCGCCGCGCACCTCCTGGCAAGCGCGCACGCAGCGGCCGCAAAGGATGCAGAGACTGTAATT
>JAQTYS010000244.1 GCA_028688175.1 Methanothrix sp.
GGTCGTCTTCTCTTCCTTGAATGAGCCCAGGAATGCAATGAAGCTCAAAGCTAGCAAAGCAAATCCAATGAGAGTGGGGAAAAAACCTGGAAGCGGTCCCCTGAGCTCATGCCAAAAGCCGTACTTGGTGATCCCGAGATAGATGAAAAGAGCAGCTATCACTGCTGTGATTACAGGAATCACCATCTGACTCGTAACCTTTTTCAATTGCATATATTCCTCTCTCCTTACGCTTGCTGACGCAGGTGGTTGGCCATACGGGAGGCCATCTTCACTGCATTCTCAAAAGCGCTGGTTTTCACAACACCGGTTCCGGCGATATCATAAGCCGTACCATGTGCACAGGTAACAATAGGAGCGGGAAGGCCACCGGCAATGGTGATGCCTTCATCAAATCCCCTGAGTTTCAGGGCGATCTGTCCCTGGTCATGGTACATGGTCACTACCCCGTCAAAATCACCACGGAAGGCCTTGATGAAGGTGATGTCACTTGGATATGGCCCTGTTGCATCTATTCCCATCTCTCTTGCTTTCTCAATAGCTGGGATGATTACATCAATCTCTTCACGTCCACAGAGGCCATTTTCTCCAGCGTGGGGATTCAGTGCAGCAAGAGCAAGGCGTGGCTTTGCAATACCGCTGTTCTTCAAGGATGCGTTGGCAAGGCGTACTGCACGCAGGATGCTCTCTACCGTCAAGTTCTTGCTTACCTCGCTGATGGGAATATGACTGGTGGTTCGGGTAGTCCAGAGGTCACCCAACACATTGATCTCTCCGAAAGGTTCCGTATGGCTGAACAACTGGGCGAGTAAGTGGTGTTCACTCTCCACCTTGCTACCTGCCTGCTTGAGTCCTGCTTTATGGAAAGGTGCGAAGCAGAAACCTTCAATCTTCTTCTCTTTATACAAGGAAACACCAAGCTCCAGGGCATGAAGGTTTGCCTTGCCTGCCTCAGTGGTCAGGGTGCCAAACTTCACGACTTCAGGGTCCTGATCTTTCTGGTCAAGGATTGGAAGGCCCTTGCTCCAGTCAGCTTCATCCACACTGTCTATCACCTGCAAGGGAACAGAGGAACCAATCACAGAGAAGGCACGCTCGAGTATACGTACATCACCAATAACCACTGGTTTACAATACTGTTCAAAAAATTTACCAACAGCCAGCTTGGCGATGATCTCAGGTCCGACTCCGGCTCCGTCTCCGATTAAAAGTCCCAATACAGGTTTATCGTTCATGGATTACTCCTCTTCATACTTGCAGTGAGCAACGATGCTCGTCGCTCCGGCAATAGAGGTAGCAACTAACGTGCCAAGTTTACAATCTATTGTATACAATCTTTTATATTATTGATGTTTGTATACATATATTTTCTACTGAAGTAACCAAATATGAAAAATTCAAACAGTTTTCTAAAAATTTTTAAGACTTTTTTAACATGTTTCAATGTTACATAACTATTGTTTCATGTTTCAATTGAAACATAATTGAAACATACTTACTCTGATTCAAATCGGGAGAACTTCCTCCAGAGCGTTGTCCTGCTTATACCGACCTCCTTGGCGAATTCCTCACGAGTCAAACCACTGGAGAGGAACTGTTCATACAGCTCATGATCGGATTGCTTCTTCTTTTTTGGTTTTGGTTTTTCTGTTTCTTTGGTATCAAGATACAAGCCAGTGGATCCGATATCGAGTTGCTCTATCTCCCGAACGCCAACCCTGTCGGAGGTATGAAGAATTGCAAGCCGTTCAGCTGCATTCCTAAGCTCGCGAATGTTTCCTGGCCAGTAGAACTGCCCAAGCATCTCTAATGCATTTGCATTGATGTTGATTCCGTTCAGTCCATGCCTCTCGCAGTATTGCGTGACAAAATGGGAGAACAATAACCCAATATCCTCAGGACGATCACGTAAAGGGATCAGCATCAGGCTCAACAGACTGATACGATAGAAGAGATCAAGACGGAACGACCCATCCTGTACTTTCTGCAGGATATTGCTGTTTGCTGCACTGATGACTCTCACATCTACAGGGACAACCATGTCAGCCCCTACTCGGCGAACTTCGCGCTCCTGGAGAACACGAAGCAGTTTCGCCTGCACGACGATCGGCATCTCTGCTATCTCATCGAGAAAAATGGTGCCCTTATGAGCCAATTCAAACAACCCAGGTTTGCCTCCCTTGCTTGCACCGGTGAAGGCTCCCTCGGAGTATCCAAACAACTCACTCTCAAGCAGTTGTTCAGGAAGTGCTGCACAGTTCACTGCAACAAAGGGTTGCGAGGCACGGGGCGATGCATTGTGTATGCTCTGGGCAAACAACTCCTTTCCCGTTCCCGTCTCACCAAGCAGGAGTACGGCGCCTGGGACTTGGCTGAACCTTCTCGCTTTCTCCACAAGAGCCATCATCTGGGCATTCTGTGTCACAATGTTGGAGAATGTGTACTTGGCAACCAAGCCCTTTCTGCTCAACTCCGTCCTGATCATATGCTCTGTCTGCTGGATTGCCTCTGTATTCTGGAACGTGAAGAGGAAGCCTGATGTCTCTTCATCCATGCTGATCGGTTGCTGGGTCACCAAGAACTGCTTGCCTGCAATCGGCACGAGTATCTCTTTCTTCCCTGCCTTCAAGGTAAGATCCCACTTCCCTCCTTGATATACTTCCATCAACTGCTTTCCCAACAGGGATGTATTACCAAAGAGTTGCTCAGCTTGCCTGTTGGCTGCAATGATGGTTGCACTGCTGTTGATCGCAAGCAGTGCATATGCAGCATTGTTGAGCAGTGTCCCTAGCAGATTTCCCCTTGTCTGCGCACGCTCCAGTGAGCGAGCGGCTGCAACGGCCTCCGCCACTGCATGGACAACTGCCTGATAGCCACTCTTTACATGCACATGAGCAAACTGTTGCTCCTCACATAAACGGCACATCGTGAGTCCACCCACAAATATGGTGCAACCCTTTCTTGCAAGGTGCTCCAGTCCGATTTTCACGTCTTTCTCATCGGTTACCTGAAAGATGGTTACAGGTTGCCCGACCAAGGTGCTGATCAACTCCTGGTCACAAAGCTGTTCATTCGTGACTACCCCGATATGGGCTGTACTGTTCATTTTCTTGGCTTTGGCTAGCGCACTGAGTAAATCCGCGCTACTGAGTGCGATGGGCACAACATGCACCGACGGTTTTTGGTGAGCAATTGCCTGAGCAGTTATTCCACGGGCTACAATGATATCAGCAGCAAGAGGTACGATCTTCTGTGGATCACTTCCATAGATATGGGTGGTCCGCACCTCAATCGTATCCAGGTCATAACTCTGGATGACTTGATCGAATGCTTCTTGCAATTCTTGGTAGGGAACAACAATCAAAATCTTTATCAATGTGACACCTCAAAGAGAGTGTATCATAAGCGGTTCTCTTTACAAAGCCGGCCCGCCCTTGGTATTGTCCGGCTATGAACATACTCCAATACCTATTATTAGCCTTATTAGTCCTTGTAACTGCAGCAAACCTCTATGCACTGACCATCGGCAAGAAGAATCGAAACCGAGCAGCAGCAAACTACCGTCTTACCCTACAGAAGCTGGGCGTGAGAACCAATGAGCTGATGAAAGAGTACGGGTACGATTTTGATGACAGACATGGGTACATCAATGATATCGGGGATGGAATCCTGCTCTGTTTCGACACCAAGAAGCAGGTGGTGGGAATCACCTTGGCTGATGAGTTCTACCATTTCCCGTATGCAGACTTTGTTTCCTGCAAACAAAACTACGAGACGCTGGAGAACAAACTCTCCAACATCTCGGTTGTAATTGAAACAAATGATGCAATCATCACCCTGGTATTCGGCTCCAAAGCCTGGAGGAGAAAATCCTATCTCGGAAAGTTCCTCCTTCAGGACTCCAAGGAGTTCTGCACCATTATTGAGAACCACTGTCTTGAAAAGAACTTCAGTTCTCCTTCACCTGGTCAATAATGTGCACATCAAGCTGGTTGAAGGGAACTGAGATTCCAACCTCAGCGAGGCGGTCAACAATCTCACCCTGGAAGCGCCAGTAGACCTTCCAATAGTCTTCAGGTTTCGTCCAAGGGCGAACCGCGAAGTCTATGGAGGAGGCTGCAAGGGTATTTACCTCTACCATGGGAGCTGGATCACTAAGA
>JAQTYS010000245.1 GCA_028688175.1 Methanothrix sp.
GCCAGGACACGCGCCTTTTCGCTGGAGACAACGGCGTGCACTGCCATGGGCACCACGCAGCCACCTCCTACCGTTTCCAGGATCTTGCGCTCAATCATGGTCTCGGTTCTGGTGGGTGCATCATCCAGTAATCTGGAATAAGATTCCGCCTTCGATCCCTTCTTGGCCACGACAATTATGGTTCCCTGGTTGGCAGAGGGAACGAACTGCTCATCATCCAGTCGCACGTGATCATTTTCCAGCCCCATCCTCTCGAGGCCTGCTTTGGCAAGGACTATGGCATCATAGTTGCCCTCATCCAGTTTGCGCATTCTGGTCTGCAGATTCCCTCGCAAGTTTAATATTTTCAGATCGGGCCGGGCTCGACGAAGCTGAGCAGTGCGCCGCATGCTGGAAGTGCCCACGATTGCTCCATCTTTCAGCTCTTCTAAGCTTTTTACCGATCCGTCCCGGCAAAGCATTATATCACAAGGCGAATCGCGTTTCAAAATCGCGGAGATGGTCAGCTCTTCCGGCCTTTTTGTAGGCAGATCCTTCATGCTGTGCACAGCCAGATCGATCTCACCACTTAGCATGCGCTCATCTATCTCCGCCACGAAGACGCCAAAACCGGTGAGCTGGTGCAAAGGCTTGTCCAAAAAGACATCTCCGCTGGTCTTGACCAGAGTCAGCTGCGTCTCTATGCCTTGAGACAGAAGCTCATCCTGCACAATTTGGGTCTGGCGCAACGCCAGGGGGCTACCCCGACTGCCCACGATCAGCTTTTCAGACAGGATAGAGTCGCCTCCAGGGTGGTTTCTATGACTTGCGAACTGTGAGAGGCCGAGATGAAATCGGTCTCGTACTGGCTAGGGGTAAGGAAGATGCCGGCACTCAGCATGCGACGGAAAAAGGCCAGATAGCCGTTCTTGTCACATTGCAGGGCCTCTGTATAATTATGGGGCTCTTTTCCAAAGAATATCTTGAACATGGAGGCTATGCCTACCACGCTGTAGGGCAGGTGAAGGTCGTCTACAATCTCCTGCAGCCCTTCTCTCATCTGCTTTCCGGTGATATTGAGCTTCTCGAGAACCTTCTCTTTTTCCAGAACGTCCAGGGTGGCCATACCGCAAGCAAGTGAGACTGGACTGCCATTGAAGGTTCCTGCCTGATAGATGCCTCCGCCGGGAGCTACCTGCTCCATCAGATCGCGCCGACCGCCAAAGATGCCCACTGGAAAGCCTCCGCCTATGATCTTGCCCAGAGTGGTAAGGTCCGGCTTAATTCCAAAGAGCTCTTGCGCTCCGCCCAGTGATAGCCGAAAACCGGTTATGACCTCATCGAAGATGAGAAGCACATCATGCTCCTTTGTGAGGCGGCGCACGCCCTCAAGATAACCCTTCTCCGGCAGGATAGGCCCAATATTGCCCAGGACGGGTTCCATGATCAGGCAAGCGATCTGGCCGGGATGGCTGAGCAGTATGCTCTCTAGGGCTGCCAGGTCGTTATAGGGCACCTGCAAGGTGTTCTTGGCAGTGTCAACCGGCACCCCCTTTGAATCTGGAATGCTCAGAGTGGTAGCCCCTGAGCCGGCCTTCACCAGTACGCTATCATGTGCTCCGTGAAAGCCGCCCTCTATCTTGATAATTTTATCGCGGCCAGTAGCGCCGCGGGCCACGCGAATGGCGGCCATTGTAGCCTCAGTGCCGGAACTGACAAAGCGGAGCATCTCCATGCTGGGGTAGAGTCGAGATATTCTCCTTGCCGCCGCAACCTCCAGCAAGGATGGCGTTCCATAGAGCCAGCCGCGGGTCATCTGATCAGCAGCAGCCTTAACAATGGCTGGATGGCAATGGCCCAGGATCATGGGCCCGTATGCCAGACAGTAATCGATATACCGATTCGCGTCCGCATCCCACAAATAGGGGCCTTCTGCTCGGGCCGTGTAAAAGGGACAGGGCGAGATGGCGCGCACTGGGCTGGATACACCGCCGGGCATAAGCTTTTTGGCGCAATCAAAGAGCCGGATGGAAGAATCAATTTGCATGAGAAGAGATACCCTGCGGGGCAGATTAATCAAACTTGCGAGCCGTCTGATCTCAGGTATTCTTTATAATTAGTCATATACAGATGCTCTTTCTGTTTAACGCATGTTGTTACTATTATTATTTACGAAAAGTATATATAATATCAACTACAATCTTAACTATATTAGTATTATAAGCCAGTGATGTGAATTAAAGAAACAAAAGAGGCGAGTTGGCCTGGCTGCAGAGTAATAATATAAGATATATGTTAGAAGGGATGGCACGAGTTATAAAACTGCTCCCTGCCAACCAGCCTCTTCCACTTTTTTGATAACCATGCGTAATGGCTGACCAGTCTCGCAGGCAATTCTCCGGCAATCCTCATACTCGGGCTTGATGCTCAACAACTCGCCCTCCAAGCGACTTATTTTAACCTGAGCGGTGAAGGTTTTGCCGCAGATATTCACCTGCACATCTCTTTGCTCGCGCTCCGCCACCAGCCGATGGATGCTGGGAAAGATGCGCACTCCCAAAGACCCAGTCTCTCGCATCATTATTCTTGCTAAATGATGCATATCTTCATGACCGGCAATAGCTCGAATCACGGATCCTGCACGCCCCTTCTTCATCAAAGCAGGCAGAACGGAGACGTCCAGGGCCCCGGCCTGCAATAGCCGCTCGATCAAATGGCCCAGCACCTCGCCGGTCACATCGTCCACATTGGTCTCCAGCTGCACAATTCGGTCCCCCTGCGACATATGCTCTACCCCCGCTTGAGGGTGCGGTAGAGTCTCCGCGACTGCAGCCCGGAGCACATTGGGCAGGATCAGCTCTCTCTTGCCTGCGCCGTAGCCTACCCTCTTCGCTCGGATAAGGGGAAAATCCGGCACAAATTCATCGACTAAAGTTGCCAGCAGGGCTGCGCCTGTAGGAGTGAGAAGCTCTTCGTCCACCGGGCCGCCCTTCCAGGGTATTTTATGAGATCGCAAGATCTCCAGGGCCGCCGGGCCCGGTACGGCAAGCAGCCCGTGCGCCGAAGCAACATAGCCTCCGCCCACAGATATCGGCCGGGAGAGAACACGCTCAACGGCGAGGCAATGCATTGCGGCGCAGGATCCGGCGATGTCGGCCAGTGCATCCAGGGCGCCGATCTCATGAAATCGAACCTGCTCTGCGGCCACGCCATGCACCCGGCTCTCCGCTTCGGCCAGTATGTTCAGGGCCCGAAGTGCATTCTCCAGGGCACTGCCCTGCAAGCTGGAATTGCTGAGGATGGATACGGCATCGCTCAAGGACTGAAATCTGCTGTCCGAGATGACGCGCGCCCGGCAGGCCATGATGTGGCTCTTCTCCTGGCGCGAGACCTCCAGGGTGCAACCCACAGACTGGACAGCTTCGCGAACTGTGTCCAGATCTGCCCCCAGGTCAAGAAGAGAGGCCATGATCATATCTCCGGAGGCTCCGGCGCACGGATCGAAGAGGAGGACTTTCATGGCTGGAATGCTTGCCTGTGATGTTAAATAAGGATCGGTTTTATCTGAGATTTTTACCGCAGCTCCTGTAGCTTCTTGATAACCGCATCAACATGCCCTTTTACCGCAACCTTCTTCCAGATATAGGCGATCTTCCCTTGCGGATCGATAAGAAAGGTCGTCCTGATCACGCCATAGCTCTCTTTGCCGTACATCTTCTTAAGAGCCCAGGCCCCGTAAGCCTCTATGACCTTATGCTCCTGGTCGCTGGCCAGCATCAACTTCAAGCTATGCTTCTCGGCAAATTTCCTGTGGCTGGCAGGCGAATCACGGCTGACGCCCAGGACCGCTGCGCCCAAATCCTGTAGGACCGGAAGGGCAGCGGTGAAGTCCACCGCCTCGCGAGTGCAGCCACTGGTGTTGTCCTTGGGATAAAAGTAAAGCACCAGCCATTTTCCCAGAAAGTCCTTCCGACAGACATCCTGTTCATCTGCGCTGGGCAGGCAGAATGGGGGAGCCACATCGCCAATCTCGACCATAACTTGCACCTCAATTATAGAAAAGCAGGCAGAAGACCCGCTCCCTTCAGGGGGCGGGATGAATGCCGTACCTACTGCTATTGAACTTGAAGCGAAATAGATATCTAGTTAGGGGTCCATAAATATTTCGATGGAGCAG
>JAQTYS010000023.1 GCA_028688175.1 Methanothrix sp.
TTTGATCATTCTACTCCCTGTGGAGTGAATCTAATCCTAGTATAAAAACTTTAATTTTTAATACGAACGTTTTGGCTAAATATAATTAGAAAATACTATAAAAATATCGAAAAGTTGGAAAGTACAGAAACTCTTTTCGCCCTGTTATTCGTTCTATTAATACTATTGTGGGATTATCTTCGATTATTATCCATTATGTGAAGATAATGCCGGGCGGCTGGAAACTGCTTTATACCGATCGTTCGCTGGGGTCTGGCAAAGTCGATAACTCAGGTGATTGCATTTGAAAAAGTTCATAATTATAGCCGTCCTGGCGGCTGTGGTAGTAATGTCGCTGGGCTGCATCTCATCTCCTGAGACGAAAAAGGTCGTCTCCAATGATACCCAAAAGGAGAATGTCTCTCTCCAGGAGAAGATGCCCGGCAAGATTTCCGCCTTGCGCATAGGCTACCAGCCCAGCACCCATCAGATTGCAGAGATGGTCGCCTCTGAGAAAGGCTGGTGGGCCGAAGATTTGCAGCCTTTCGGCATAACCGAGATCAAGGAGTTTGAGTTCCCCACTGGCGTTCCGGAGATGCAAGCTATGGTCGCCGGAGAGCTGGATATAGCTTATGTGGGAACTGCTCCGCCCATTTCTGCCATATCTGCAGGACTGCCTGCCAAGATCGTAGCTGCCGTTAACATCAATGGCTCGGATTTGGTCCTCAGGCCGGATCTGGTCTACAATGGACCGGCGTCATTGACTGGCCTATCCATTGGCACATTCCCACCTGGATCTATTCAGGATACGGTCATGAAGAAATGGCTTATGGAAAACGGGGTTGATGTATCTAAGGTCGACATCAAAGCTATGGACCCGGGACCTGCTACCAGCGCTCTGTCAGCCGGCAAGATAGATGGTGTCTTCCTGCCACAACCTTCGCCATCCATAATTGAGCTGAAAGGCAAGGGCAAACACGTAGTGGCCTCTGGCGAGATGTGGCCGGACCACGCCTGTTGCAGCCTGGTGGTTACGGACAAGCTCATCAAAGAGCAGCCTGAATTAGTCGAGCAGATCATTAGGACTCATATCAAGGCAACCGATTACATCAATGCCCATCCCGAGGAGGCCGCACAGATATATGCCAAAAAAACCAAAGCAAACATCACAGAGATAGAGTACTCTGTAAAGAACTGGGATGGCAAGTGGGTCAGCGATCCGCACCTTCAGGTGCCTTCGACCGTCGAGTATGCAAAGGTCGATTACGAGATGAAGTACACCAAGAGGGAGCTGACTGAGAAGGACCTCTTTGATACCAGCCTCTATGAGAGGGTAAAAGGTGCGAAGGAAAGTCAGTAGGACCATGAATGTCCTGAGAAATCAGGGCATTTCTGCCCTCTCTATTTTGGGATTGATAGCCATCTGGCAGTTGGCTGCCTTTCTGGTCAACGACCAATTGACTCTACCTAGTTTTTTCCAGGTTATAGTTGCTTTTCTGGATAACTGGTGGTCGATTTTAACCGAGGATCTGCCGGTAAGCTCTCTTCATTTTGCCATCGGCATGGCAGGCGGTCTGATAATTGCCTTGCCAGTGGGAATGATCATGGGATGGAACAAGTTTCTTGACAATATTTTAGACCCCATTGTGGAGATCTTGCGCCCCATTCCACCGCTAGCCTGGATTCCATTTGCCATCATCTGGTTTGGCATAACCAATGCCGCCGCAGGTTTTATTATCTTCATAGGTGCTGTCTTTCCCATATTGATCAACACCTATGTGGGCTTCAAGAGCCTGCCCAGGGTGTACGTCGAATCGGCAAAAGTCTTGGGCGCAACGAAGGATCTTGATCTGATAAGGTATGTGGCTCTGCCTTATGCTCTGCCTTCCATTGCAGCTGGCATAAGGATCGCCATGGGAATTGCCTGGATGTGTCTTGTGGCCGCTGAGATGTTCGGGGTGAGCAAGAATGGTCTCGGATTCAAGATCTGGGACTCTTATGGCCATTACCGCATGGATGAGGTATTTATGTACATGATTGTGCTGGGTCTGCTGGGCCTGGCTATCGATCGCACCTTCCGCTATGTGGTCGAGGAAAGGATGCTCAAGTGGCGCGTGGGACTTACCCAGTAACGTGGAAAGGCCCAGGTGCAAAGCCTTAATAAGATATTGCAATTTATAATCTAGGAAAATCGAGGAAAGGTCATGAAGAGAAATATCAAGGTTGAACGCCTCAATCAAAGACCGTTGGAGCAGCAGGAGATAGAGCTGGTAGAGCGCAAGGGCATTGGACACCCGGATAGCGTGGCAGACGGCCTCGCGGAGTCCATCAGTCGAGCCCTTTGCCAGGAATACCTTGATAGATTTGGAGCGGTGCTGCATCACAACACAGACAAGACGCAAATTGTGGCGGGCCGGTCCAAGCCAGCTTTCGGAGGCGGCGAGGTCATATGTCCTCTTTATATCCTTCTTACGGGCCGGGCTACCAGGGTCTTCAAGGAAGTGGAGATTCCGGTGGACACCATCGCTATCAAGGCCGGCAGAAAGCTCTTGGGCGAGTCGCTCTCCAACCTGGATGTCAACAATCACGTCATCCTTGATGCCAAGATCGGCATGGGCTCCTCTGATCTGCGGGATGTCTTCAGCCGCAAGGTTCCTTCCGCCAATGACACATCTTTCGGCGTGGGATATGCGCCTCTCTCTGAGACGGAGAACATAGTCTTCAATACAGAGCGTGAGCTGATGAGGCTCAAGAAGAGCATTCCGGCCATCGGCGAGGACATAAAGGTCATGGGCATGCGCCAGGGGGATGTGATTAACCTGACCATCGCTTGCGCCATGATTGATAGGCATGTGGCCAGCCTCAAGGAGTATGTGGATGCCAAGAACGCCATTGTCAATCACGTCGTTGAGTACGCCAAGCAGTTCACTGCGCGTAAGGTCAATGCCCAGATGAATGTGGCAGACAACGTCGACCAGGGTTCGGTCTACATTACCGTCACCGGCACATCCGCCGAGATGGGAGACGACGGAGCTGTGGGCCGGGGCAACCGGGCCAACGGCATGATCACACCCAATCGACCCATGAGTCTGGAAGCCACCTGCGGCAAAAATCCCATCAACCATGTGGGCAAGATCTACAACCTGCTCTCTACGGAAGCGGCCAGGCAGATCGCAGCAGAGGTGCAGGGCATTGAAGAGGTCTACATCAAGATTCTCTCGCAGATCGGCAAGCCCATCGATGAGCCGCATATCGCCAGCGTGCAGATTGTGCCCAAAGACGGTGTGGACATGAAGAAACTGGAAGCCGGAGCCGGCGAGATTTTGGATGACTGGCTGGCCAATATTCCCAAGCTGCAGCAGATGCTGTTTAAGGGAGAGCTGAGCACTTACTAGTGTGAGTTACAGATGTTTCTTGGCAGAATGGAGGAGCGGAACGAATGTTCCTCCATCCCTTTTCTTAGCATACCATTATTATATTATAATTTAACAATCATAACTTTCAAATAGATCAAGCCAAGACAGGATCACAATCTTTGTAGGAGGGAATTGAACTGAAGAGACTACTGATACTGGCAGTACTGGCCACTGCTTTGGTTGGCATGGCCTGTGCAGCCAATTACATGTACGAAAAAGCATCCGTCAAGGGTGTTGGCTACAAGAATGTGGAAATGATAGTTTCCACCCAGTATGGCTTTGCGGGTCAGAAACTGGTAGAGAAGGAGTCAGGCTCCGGCAACATTATTACGGAAAAAACCGAGCTGGAGGCGGAGAGACAGTTGGATCACAACCAGAAGTCGCTGTATTATGATGGTTTTTCTATTGCCACCTGTCCTTATCCAACTGGTGTTCCTCCAATGGACTACATCAACTTCACTAAGGAAGCTGAGTTCGAGTATATGCCTGTTTCTTATCAGACCGGCATGTACGACCAGAAGTGGGTTGAGAAGCTATGCGTTCAGAATTACAGAATCGGCGCTGTTCTAACGGAGATGTATACTCATGCCGAACATCTTCAGAAGAGCACCGAGGTCAAAACGAGAGGCTATGGATTCTGTCCTTACTGTGGAATGGAGCATTTTGATCCGATTGGCTGGTGGAACACCTTGCCTGCAGCCTGCTGCACTGGTGTTCTCGAAGCCAACCTGAACAGCAACGTGATCGGCGTTGCCCACATCGGCTGGATCTCCCGCGATCCGCTCGCTGACAACCAGCTCAAGGGCCGCCATGCCGAGTATGGCAGATCTGTTGAAGACCTGACGGGCGTCTTCTCCATCGAGAAGTTCATACAGCTTTGGGGTAATTCTACCTGCGGGGCCATCAGCGTTGACTGGCTGCCGTGCGTGTAATTGCAGCTAATTGCCCATCCATTTTTTTCATCACTGGCGCTCGGCTACCAGCGGTCAGGCGACCTCCTGTGAGCTAGAAGCTACGTTGCCTGGCTCTGGCCGCCGATCCTGGCAATTCCGTGGCCCTCAAGAACCTGGGCGTCATATTCGGCAAGGAGGAGGGCAGCCTGTTCCGAGGGCTTACTGCTCCCTGTTCAGGAGCTGCTAACATACATATTCTCTTGAATTAGGATCACATTTATATACATATTTGATCTAAATTAAATAGAATGCATTTTAGCCAGAACGACATCCGGGCGCTCGTCCTCATCACCGGATCCAAACAGTCGATAAATCCCCGTACCCTCCAGGAGGAGCTGAGGCTTCGCAGGGAGACCGTCTCCCGGCTTATAACTCACCTGGTGGAAATAGGACTGGCGGAGCGGAGAGGGCGTGAAGTCGTCCTGGCCGGCACGCCCCCGGCAGATGCCTTCAAGAAGCTTTACTTCAGACACCGGGCCTCGCCTCTGCACAAGATCCTCTCCCTCAAACGGGTGGAGCTGCTCGCCAGGCTGGACCGGACTCCAAAGAATCTGGAGACCCTGGCCATTGAGACGGGCATTCCCATTGATACCCTGTACGGCTATCTGAAGGGCTTTCTCTGGGTGGGCATAGTCAGCCGCTCCAGGCAAGGCAAAGCCTATCATTTCTCCTTCAACTACATCGTCTGGCCAGAGCTGAAGGACTTCGTGACCTCACTTCAGGAATACCGAGTCCTGCGCCTCGTGCCCCGTGAGGCTCTGCTCATCAAGAGCTATGAAAATAGCGTGCTCTTCAAGAGCCTGAGGCCACAGGATGCCACATTCTCCTCCTTTTCCGCCTACGAGGATTACGGCATCGAGCTGGGGCTGAAGGATTACTACTACACCCTGCCCAAGAAGGAGCTATCCATCCAGGAGGTCTTCATCCACTCCCTGGACTCGGCATGGGAGTTCTCCCAGAAGCTTTTTTGCGTGCTATTCTATCTGAAGAACAGGGATAAATTGGAGGGAATCGATCATCTTATGATGAAGGATCTGAAATCAGTGCTGCAGGGAGAGAGGATCAAAGGCTATCCAACCATGGAAGATATCGAGGACAGGACTGATCTCTATGATATCAAACTCTGACAAGATCTCCAGACGAGAGGAGATTACCGAGATGTTTGAGCTGGGGCTCAAAGACGCCACCAAGGATATCGATGTCGTCTGCAGGAGTGAGGAGGACAAGGAGCTGTTGCTTGCTGCCGCCAAGGCCCTGGGATTTGAGATCGTCAGCCCGGAGAAGAGACATGAGCGGATGGGTGTCAAACGGCTGGCTGTGAAGGGCGGGCGCAATCTGGATGTCTTCGCCCAGCGGATCTCCTACGACTTTGACCTCTCCGAGGCAATGTGGCAGAGGGCTAAACGAATCAGATCCTTCGGCAGCCTGGTGGTCAGGGATGCCTCCCTGGAAGACATATTCATTATGAAGCTGATCGCCAACCGGCCGGGAGATGCTCCTGACTGCTGCAATCTTGTCATTGCAGGCCTGGACTATAATGCCGTCTACCGGGAGATTGAGGCGCAGTACCGCAAAGCTGGCGGGGCGAAAGAGAAGATATGGATCAACTACATCGAAGAGGGAATAGCTCGGCTGCAGGATAACGACTTGACCATTCCCATAAGCGACAAAATATCCCTCTTGGCCTCTGAGTACCACGAAAAAGGTCAAATGCGATGACCGAGCAGAATCGTAGGTATGTAATGAAGGAGATCGGCAAGCTGCTCTCCGAGATCTGGCGGATCAAAGGGCTGGCAGAGCAGGAGTACGGACCGCAGCACCCCATCGCCAAGAAGCTTTCCAGCATGCATGCGGATGCCCAGTTGCTCCTCCAGGAAAAATCGGACGGCCATAAGCGATAGACGAAACCGCGCCTATCGTCCGAAGACTATGGATCGCCCTCCCGTTTTAGAGCATCTTTTTGCTCGGCCTGTCCCGGACTGCCGGCCATATTTGCGAAATTCCCTTCTGTCCCCCGAGCGCAAGCACTTGCGCGCTCAGGTGGTCCCGTTCAGTTCGGTGGGTACTCGACCAGGATTTTGCCGAACTCTCCTGCTGCATTTTGCATATCTTTTCTATCCCCCGCACTCTCCGCCCTCCTCGTAGACCTCCCGCAGTCGGTCAGCCACGCTCTCGCCAAGCCTCTGCCCGGCCAGCACGAAGAAAGCCTCGGCAAAATCGGGACGCAGGCAGCCGGTGTTCTCAGTCCCGTCCAGGACCAGGTCAGCCAGGTAGCGCATGTCCTCGTCAGGGAGCTTCTTGAGCCGCTGCTCGAACTCTTGCACGCTGCGAGAGTGGTGATTGGCCACAGGGGGCAGGATGTTCATGTACTCGATCTCAATTCCCTTTTTCTGCAACGCTTCCAGCTCCGGAACCAGCTTTACCAGAATCTGCAGGTCCCTCTCATTCAGATCTCGGGCCATGCGGTCAAAATTGCTCTGCAATAATATAGCGTTAACCACATGATGCAAAATTTTAAATATAACTTGCTAAAATTATTATATTTGATTTGGGGTGGTTTCCGGATGGCTACGATCTTTAATTGGGCAGGGGATGCAATTATCAGAGATACGGTAATGTGGGACAAAAGAGCAGTCATCGCTAACTCGGGCCTCTACATTCCTACCGACATTCGCGCCTGGCTCTCCTCCACGAATAGCGAGGTTATACTAAGGGCCTTGCAGGATATCGGTCTTCCAGCGGTTCGCGAGGCAGGCACCTTTGACCTGCGCGCCTGGAAGATCTGGAATTATGTGGCAGCTTCTGTTCAATATGTCACCGACAAGAGCTCCTTCGGCCTGGAGGACTTCTGGCTCTTTCCCGAGGAGACGCTCGTCCTGCGCAAAGGCGATTGTGAGGACTCGTCCTTCCTGCTGGCCACTCTTCTTCTGGCCAGCGGCATCTCAGAACACTGTGTGCGCGTCGTTTTGGGGTCCGTCTCCACACCGGATGGATCTTACGGCCATGCCTGGGTGGTCTACCAGAATGAGTCGGGCCGCTGGTGCCTGCTGGAGTCTACTCTGGATGCCATTCCCTCGGAGCTGACGCCCGCTGATCCTTTTATTGTGCTGGGTAGTCAATATCAGTATCAACCCCAGTTCTGCCTGAACGGCACTCACGTCTGGTCTGTAGGAGCGGCAAAATCGCAAATAGCCGATTACCTGAAGACGAGGGACAGGGTCTCGGTGAAGCAGAAGGCTTCCAAGAAGTGGCTCTTCTGAGCTTGAATCCAAGGCGCAATATGCCCTATAGAAATCACCTCATAGTAGTCTCTACCTTCTGCTGTTAGAAGGCAAGGCATTTTCTTCTATTTGGGAGCGGATAGATTGTAGCATATTCTCCATCTTCTGCCAGTGCCCTCCCTCCCAGTAGAGCTTCTTGCAGGCGCTGCACTGCCACCTATCAATGCCCAACGTTTTCACCTCTTGCAGACGGCCGTTGCATACTGTGCACCTTTGTGGGTCTAGCCGCAAAGGCACGCCTGCTTTCGCCATCTCCAAGAGCTGATCGTATATATTCGATGACCGGATGAGCAGGCAGGAAATCCCCGCGCCGGGAGCTGCCAGGAAGAGCCTCTTGTCTCTGGTAATAATAGTTCTGCGCTCTTCTTTTGCCTGGCAAAGCAGCTCTTCGTCCCTCTCGCCCGTCGGGCAGGCCACATCCTGTCCCAGGAGCCGCAGCCACCTGCCCAGGCGCATGAGCATCAGATCCACCAGAAAGCGCTGCCCAGTATCCTTCCCTGTCTCCTCACCTGTCTCTTCAGACACACTCAGCACCCCATCCTTCCATCCATCCGCAACTATTTATCGATTGATCTCAGGAGACATCTCTCATGAAGAAGGCGATGAGTAATGTGGACGTCGCCGCCATGGCTGCGGAGCTATCCGACAGGATCCTGGGCGGCTTTATGGGCAAGGCCTACCAGCAGTCGTCGGATAAGATCTGGCTCTCGGTTGCCTCACCTGCGGAAGGCAGGCTGGATCTGCTCCTCGTGGCCGGCAAAAGGGTTAATATCACCAAAGGGCAGCGGCCCGCATCCAAAACACCACCCCAATTTCCCACTATGCTCCGCAGCCGCATTTCCGGGGGCAGGATTGTCGAGATTTTGCAACACGACCTGGACCGGGTCCTGGAGATTGCAGTAGAGCGCAGCGGCTCTCGTCATTATCTTGTCATCGAGCTGTTTCCCAAAGGCAGTATAATTCTGCTCGACGAGAACCGACAGATCCTCTCCATGCTCAAGAAGATGGTCTACCGGGGCAGCAAAATGGCAGCGGGTGAGAAGTACCTCTACCATCCCGGCCAGCTCGATCCCAGGGTCATCTCTCTGGAAGAGCTTTCTGGGTGGCTCGCCAGTGCCGGTCAGGATCTGGTTCGATCCATCGTTCGAGGACTGAACATGGGCGGAACCTACGGCGAGGAGGTTTGTCTGGTGGCTGGAGTGGACAAAAATAAGCCCGCTGCAGATCTTTCTCCAGAAGAGATCGAGCGGGTCCATCAGGCTTTGCGAGAGGTCTTCTTGAATGACACTCTCGATCCGCATATAGTTCTTGATAACGGTGAGCCGGTGGATGTCCTCTCCCGGCCTCTCAAGATTTACGAGGGCCTGGAGGAAAAGCGCTTTGCCACCTTCAGTGAGGCCATTGATGCGTTCTTCGTAGAAAAAGAGGGGGATGAAGAGAAGAAGAAAAATCCCCTGGATCGTCGCATCGAGGTGCAGCAAAAGGCAATTGAGGAGTTCGAGGCCCAGGAGAAGGCATTCATTGCCAAGGGCGAGCTGGTCTACCAGATTTACGGCAGCGTCGAGCAGATCTTGCGCGTGGTGGCCGATGCCAAAGCCAAAGGCTTTTCTTACAATCAGATCTGGGAGAGGATCAGCGGCTCCGGCCTGCCTCAGGCCAAGACCATCCTCTCTCTGGACGGGCAGGGCGAGATGCGTGTCCTTTTGGAGGGCGAGGAGCTGGAGCTGCATGCCGGCCTTTCTGTTCCCCAGAATGCGCAAAGGTACTACGAGAAGGCTAAGGAGATGGCTCGAAAGGGGAGCGGCGCAAAAGAAGCTCTGGTCATCACAAAGCAGCTTCGGGCAGGAAAGGCTGCTGCTCCAAAGAAGGCCCGGCCGGTTTCCTTCTACAGGAGGCGCAAGCCCAAATGGTATGAAAGGTTCCGCTGGTTTTTCTCCTCAGACGGATTTATGGTGCTCGGGGGAAGGGATGCGGATACTAATGAGGAAATCTACGCCAAATACATGGAACGGCGCGACCTCGTTCTTCATACTGACGCTCCCGGAGCGCCACTCACAGTTATCAAGACCGAGGGCGAGATCGTCCCAAAGAGCACTCTAGAGGAGGCGGCCCAGTTTGCCGTGAGCTATTCCTCTGTCTGGAAGGGCGGGCTTGTGGCTGCCGACTGCTATCTGATCAAGGGCGATCAGGTCAGCAAGACTCCGGAATCGGGTGAATTCTTAAAGAAGGGTGCTTTCGTCATTCGCGGAGAGCGCACTTACTTCAAAGATACGCCGCTGGGCCTGGCCCTGGGCATAGCTGAAGGCATTCTCGTTGGAGGCCCCGTTTCCGCTGTCAAGCCAAAAGCCGATCCTGTGGTGGTGATCGAGCCGGGCGAGCTGAATGCCGATGATCTGGCCAAGAAGATTTACAGGCAGTTTTCCGATCAGGTGGAGGACAGAGCATTCCTCAAGTCAGTCGCTTCTGTTGATCAGATGGTGCAGTTCCTGCCTCCCGGCGGATCGAGGATAAAAGAGAATTTGTGAAGCGAAATCTCTGTGGTCTGAGGATCTTTGCGCGGGTTGGCCTTAATCTGTGCCGCTGTCCGCAAGGCTTTGGCCGCATTTTTTGCAGTACCTGGCATCCATATCATGTCTGTCCAAACCGCAACCTGGACAGATTTGCACCCTCTTTTCCCGCTCGGTCATAAGCCAGGCCCGAAAGATCCTGGCTGCCTGGAAGGGAATTATGATTATGCCGGAGATTATCATGGCAACTGTAACAAACCGGCCTGCATCTGATATCGGTACGATATCGCCAAAGCCCACGGTGGATATGGCAACCACGGTGAAGTAGAATGCGTCTCCGAAATTCTGCACATCCGGGTTCACGGGGCTTTCCACAAAATAGAATATACCTGAGTATACAAAGAATATTATGATTATGCTCACCACGAGCTGAGCGACGTTTATCATTCCCTGGCTTATGGTGCCGAATAGCAGATGGTTTTGGGAGATGAACCTTAGGAACCTGAATATGCGGAAGATGGCCAGGACTCGAATTGTCTGGATGACTCTGATATCATAGATGAAGTAGGATGGAGGAAGAGCCAGCAGTATGAGGGTGGGCATTATGGCTACCAGGTCTATGATGCTGTAAATGTCCCTGACATAAGACAATCGGTTCGGTGCCCCGTAAAGCCTGAGAAGGTACTCAACAATAAAGATAGCAACGATCAGTATCTCAAGCTTCCAGAGCAGGTCTTTTGAGCTGCTGGAGATGTTGTATGTATTGATAACAAAGATGGCAACCAGCAAGAGGTTGAGAAAGATGATGGTGATGTCTATCCCCTTTCCCAAGGGCGTTTTAAAATCAATCATATAGAACTCGACAACCTCCCGGAAGGTCTGGAGTCGAGCTCTATCTTTCTCCTGTCCGGCAGAGCTTTGCAGGCTATTCATCAGTATACTATTTCATCTCCCTAAAAAATAAATCAATGCCCGACTTCTCTCTACTGCCTGCCTTTGATGTGCCTGATCTCCACGGCTACGCCCCGGCGAGATGCCTTCATCTCCCAGCCGGACATCTTGGCTCTTCCCACGCCGAACGCTTTTTCACCTACGATTATGACCTCATCTCCCGGACGGATTTGCTCGTCCGCGTCCACAACGCCGGGCGCCAGCAAGGAGCCCTTGGGCAGGAAGTCGCCGATCTTGACAATGTAGCGTCCCAGTGGCTCCAACAAAGCTGCGCCAGAGAGGGAGAGGGCGATCATACCGCTGGGTGTGGTCGCGGCCAGTGGTCTCTTCTTTTCATCCTGGATCTCCCGTCCTTTCACGATGATCTTTCCTTGCAAGAGAAGGTCGCCGGCTCCCTCTCCAAAGTAGTAATCAGCATGGGCACGGTAACGCAGGAGGCGCAGATCAGGCAGGCGTTTGGCTGCATGGCAGGCCTCTGCCACCGCCGCGCTGAGGCGGTCGAGATCTGGACCTTTGGTGCCGCCCCCGGTAAATGTGGCTTCAAGGCCGCTCTCTTTTACTGCTTCCTCCAGCTCGCCATCGAGATGGGCCACGATCCTATCATACCTGTTCTTCTTGAGGTAGGCCTGCAAACAGCTGGTCAGCCAGGCTCTCTCTTCTCTGTCCCAGCGGCCGGTGACTGGAACGTCGTAGCTGGCCGCAGGATAAGCCTCCTCCAGCTCGCGTGGCACAAGGGCCAGGGGGGAGGTTAAGATTAGCTCATGCAGATAGCGGCGGTGGCCTCCCACCGCCTCGGCGAAGAGTCGATGCGATCGGGAAAAGGAGTAGGGCTTTTTGGCCGAGCAGGGCAGGAGCAGCAAGACATCGCTCTCCGGTGCCTTGTAGCGTTTGATCACCCTCTCAGCAAAGCGGGTGACCTCCACCCGCTGCAGTGATTCGGAACAATTGGCATAAAAGGTGCTGCGGCGGATTTGGGGAGTTCTTTTCTCCAGGTACTGGTGCTCTTGATCCAGCAGGCGCAGAGCCGTCGTCTGCTCTGGTGTCACCCGCACCTGCCGCTCGACGTATTCTCGCATGGTCTCGGAGCGAATGGCCTCACGAACAGCGAGCAACTCCTCTTCCAGCTTCTGCAAATTGTGGGCAATAAGCAGCTCTGCCTTCCTCTCGCCCGCTGCCATCTTCCGGCAACTTTCGCAGCGGCAGGGCAGCTCGGTCAGCTCTGCGGCCTTCCAAACTCCATCGCGGGTGTGGTAGCGGCCCAAGAGGCCGTCCGCCAGGACGCGCGTGCTGTCCAGCAAATCGATCCCCAAATACACCAGTAGGCCCAGGTTGGCGGGCGTGGCAATGGCGGGAGCATACAAGGCCGTGTCCGGAGCGATCTTCTCTCGCACGCTTACAATGGCTGCTACCAGATCTCTGGGATTTTTCAGGGCGCCGCTGCTGCCCAGCACATAGACATCGGCTATCTCCGGCTCTATTGAGCTGAAGGGATGAACCATTACGCCTTTGGGGCCCGTCAAATCCAGGGGGGGCAGCTCCAGAGCCGGCTCAGAGCGAAGAGCTGCGGGCACATAAGGAAGTATGGCCAGCTTCTTTTGCTCTCGCAGAGCCTCTGCGGCATTGATTGCGTCCTGAAGGCTGGCGTAGCTGTAGATGCTGCCAGCCGAGACGTAATCATCCTTGCTGATCAGGGCGGGTGTGCTGATCTGCGGCTCTGTAAGCAGCTTTCCCATGCGGGCCGGGCCGTCGCGGCGGACTGTTTCGAAGTACTTGGTCATGGCTGATGTGCCTCTCTACTTATCGATGCAAGTGATCTTGAATGGCAAGTGGTGGTTTGTGGCATATCATTTAAGCAATGGTAACTTAATCATATTAGGACTTGCGCACTTGGTTAAACTTTCTTATAATAATTGGCTTATCGCCCTGCCATCTTCCTAACTGATGATTCTGCAGAGAGGTTTTAATTCATGACAAATCTGGACATCGATAAGTCCATGTCAAGGATCACGTATTTTTCATTACATGAGATAAACGGTATGATCGAACAGCTCATACGCCGGGAAGTGGATTGGGGTCTCTACGGCGATGACTGATACGGCATTGGATTTTGGACAGCTTATTCTCCTTGAATAGTACCTGCAATTGTTTGCGCTCGCCTCAATAGTTCTTCCATCTCCCTATTCTTCAGCCGGAAGCGAAACTTCGCACCCGGATTGACCCTCATCAGCTCCCTAGTGATCCTTGCCGCCTGCTCCAGCGCTGCGCTGTCTGCCTCTTCCGGAACCTCGGCATTGAAGGGATAGGTCTCGGACAGCTCAGCCGGATAGGGCCCGAAGGGCGGCTTGAAGTGCAAAACGTGCGCAAAGCCGGATGTATCTGCCTGGGAATCGTCGGTGATCAAGACATCGCCCTTCAAACCGATGCGCTCAATCCTTCGCTCATAGCGCATCACCTCCGGACGGCTGGCTGCCTGTGGGCTGGTGTAGAAGAAGGTGGACTTACTGGCAGAGTCCAGGCTCTCCAGCCATTCACCTTTCGAGGCGAGCCTCTTCAGGCCGTCCAGCATGCGCGGATGTGATCGACAGCGCGTCTCCAGCAGGTCCCACAGCGAGCCCTCGCGAATGCTCTCCTTGACCTGCTTCATCTCTGCCAGTGAGACGTAGAGATTATGCCGGGCCAAGAGCCTTGTCTTTTGGGGGCTTTCCATAAGTTCCTTCAAGGTATGATCCTGGCAGACGGGGCAGCAGCAGGGAAGATAGCTCATCTCCTCCAGCTTGCCGGTTCCGTGCGCAGTCAGGTACCGATCCTGCCGGGCGTAGAGTGCGTAGGCAGCCGAGTCGAAGAGATCACATCCCATGGCTGCCGCCAGGGCGAAGATCATGGGATGCCCGGCGCCAAAGAGATGCACGGGCCGGCCAGAGCCGAGCCCCTTTTTGGCAGATGTCACAACATCAACCAGATCGCGATACCGGTAGGCTTCCATGAGCGGAACCACGCCGCCCACCGGAAAGACATCAAATGGAAGATCTCGTGCGAACCGGCCCGCTTTCTCTCTGAGATCGGAGAAGGTTGAGCCCTGGATGGGGCAGGCTAGAAGGCCCGATCTTTCCAGGGAGGCGGCCTGCGCCAGTCGCTCCTCTGTTATCTGTAGCTCCGACTGCGCCCGCTCTCGCGTGACGTCCGGTGGAGTTGGTATGTCCAGTGGTACAGATATGTCCGATTTTATGGCGAATTGAAAGTTCAAAATCTCCAGAGGGGAGACATCGATATCCCCGTAAACGGAGAGCTGGAAGGCGCCAGAATCGGTCATGATCGGCCCGGAAAATCCCAGGAGATCATGCAGCCCACGCTCGATTGCCTGAGTTTTCAGGGTCGGATCCTGGTGAATTATGTAGCTGTTGGTGATGATCATATCTGCACCCATCTCTTGTAGCTCTGCTGGCGGGATGAGAGGCAGATGGGGATTGACCACAGGCATGAGTGCGGGAGTCTCGACGGTGCCATGCATTGTGGAAAGCCGGCCAATCCTTCCGGCCAGATCTTTATGCAGTATTTCGAAGCGGTCCGGCATAAGTTCCCCCTTTACCAATAAGGAATAAATAGGTTGGGACAAATTTTCAGGATAGGATAGTAACTGAATAAAAAAGGATGTATTAATATGAAAATACTTGTAGTATTACTAGCATTGACCTGTCTCTCGGGCCTGGCCGGTGCCCAGATTATCGGCATGGGTGAGGGTTACAGCAACACTCAGCTTGCATTCTTCAATGCACCCACATCATCAACCTTTGAACCTAATGTCCAGGCGTACTGGGGCAATTACATCGCCGACCAGCAAAATAGCAGCTTCAAGAGTACGTCTTCTAACATGGACATCTGGATGAATACCTTCCCGCTGAGGTTTGACACGCCCCTGCAGTTCAAGGCCACAAGCTTTGCCGCAAATGCTGCCGCTCCCACTCTCACAGCAACAGAGAGAAACAGCCTGTTTCTGACCAGAAATGTAAACAGCCAGTTCGGCATCAATCAGATATGGTCATATCCTACGACAAGTGGAAGCTTAACTGTCTCCAATAGCACAGGCACGCCCAGCAAGGATGCAAAAGGACAAATGATGTCGCAGAATATCATGGTCCTCTTTAACAACTAAAAAGATAGAAAAGATTAAATTATTTGTCTATCTCTTTTTTCTCCTTGCGTTCCTTTACTGTGAAAGGCAATAGCCCTCCTGCTAATAGTATGTCTCTTTGCCTTTGAGAGAGACTCATATTCAAGGTGATCTGCTTATTTCCGGCGAGTGCCACGATATTCTCTTTGCCGCTCTCCAGTGCCTGGCGAATGCCTGGTATTCGAATCTTCGTCTTTTCTGGCAGGCTTTCCCAATCAGATTCAAAGGCGAAGCTTAAGGGCAATATTCCGAAGTTCACCAGGTTGGCGGCATGTATTCTCTCGATGGATTTGGCTATCACAGCTTTTACGCCCAGGTACATGGGGCAAAGAGCAGCATGCTCTCGGGAGGAGCCCTGGCCGTAGCTGAGACCGGCTACGATCAGGTTATGTGCTCCTTGATCGCGTAAAGCGGAAGCCCGGTGGCAGAACTCTTTATCCAGCGGCTCAAAGACGAATTCGGAGTACTTGGGTACATTAGACCTGTATTTTAGGCGTGAGCCGGCAGGCATGATATGGTCCGTTGTCACCAGATCTTCTACCCTTATGGTCACCTCTCCAGAGATATCATCCGGCATAGGTCCATTGATGGGCGGCTCTCCAATATTCGGGCCCCTGCATATTTTTATTTTTGCTCGTTCTTTGGTCGATAGGGGCAGAATAATCATACTGTCGTCGATCTCAAAATGCTCCGGCATATCTATTCTGGGAAAGTCTATTCCCAGTTCTCTCGGATCCGTCAGCCTACCTGTGATAGCCGAGGCGGCGGCTACCAGTGGGCTTGTCAGGTAGACATTTGCGCTGGGTGTTCCGGATCTGCCTTTGAAATTGCGGTTGCTGGTGCGCACGCAGACTGAGTCTGTGCATGGTGACATGCTGTTGCCGATACAAAATCCGCAGGAAGACTCCAGGATTCTGGCTCCGAATGCTATCAGGTCGCTCAAGGCGCTGTTCCTGGCGATCTGGCTCAGCACCTGTCGCGATCCTGGGGCAATGCCTAATGAAACGCCTGTCGGAAGATGTTTGCCTTTCAGCATTGCCGCCACGGTCATGAGGTCCACATAAGATGAGTTGGTGCACGAGCCGATCATCACCTGGTCTACGGGCAGATCGATGTCTTTGATCCTGGCAATGTTTCCGGGGCTGTGGGGTGCGGATGCAAGTGGCTCGATCTCTGATAGGTCGATCTCCAGAGTGCGATCATAGATTGCATCATCATCCGCTGCCAGAGCTATCCACTGCTCTTCTCTTCCCTGTGCTCGCAGGAATCGCTTCGTCTGATCGTCGCTGGGGAAGATGGATGTGGTAACACCGGTCTCGGCGCCCATGTTGGTGATGGTTGCTCTTTCCGGTACCGTCAGCGCGGCAATGCCTTCTCCGGTATATTCGCAGACGAAGCCGACATTTCCTTTTGTGCTCAGGATGGAGAGGACTTTCAGGACTACGTCTTTGGCCGTGGCCCAAGGCTGTAGTCTGCTTGTAAGGTGGACATTGATGACACGCGGAGCAGTGAGGTAGTATGCGCCTCCGCCCATGGCAACCGCCACATCAAGTCCACCGGCGCCCATGGCCAGGGAGCCTACCCCTCCGGCTGTGGGTGTGTGGCTATCGGATCCCAGCAGTGTTTTTCCGGGTCTCGCGAATCTCTCCAGGTGGACTTGATGGCAAATGCCGTTTCCTGGTCGGGAGAAGTAGATGCCATACTTCTTCGCGATGGATTCCAGGTAGGCGTGATCGTCTGCATTTTCAAATCCTACTTGTATGGTGTTGTGATCGACGTAGCTGACGGAAAGCTCAGTAGCGATATCACTGAGCATCATGGACTCAAATTGGAGATAGGCCATTGTGCCCGTTGCGTCCTGGGTAAGGGTCTGGTCTATCTTTATGCCGATCTCTTTGCCAGGCTCGTAGAAGCCATCCGCGAGGTGCTGCCTCAGGATTTTTTCAGTCAATGTGTAACCCATAAAAGACCTCCAGTAGGCGTGTTTATCCGAAATTAATAATCCTCTCTCCTTGATTACGATCATATTAAAACTAAGCGATGGCTTAAGTCAGTGGAGCAAAAAGGTTATATATGTCTGAGTTATTGGATGAGTTCGGCCCGCCTGAAAGGGTGGTGCAATGGTCCTATAGATAGTGATTATAGGGCCTAAGTATGACATCGGCTTAAGGAAGCTGAGTTTTCTCTTTCTTTCCTATAATGGGGTAAGACGGGGGAAAAGCTTAAATACCTCGGCTGACTACCTTAATGGGCCGATGAGGCGTCGCAATAGAAAGCGAGACCTGCCTTGTATCGCAGGAGCAGCTGTAAAGTTGCGATTAAAACAAATGGAGACGCGAGCTTTTTCGTGTCTGACATTGGTCTTGGCGACTCAG
>JAQTYS010000246.1 GCA_028688175.1 Methanothrix sp.
GCACTCTGAGAAGCCACATGACCTCGGGGTGGTTTTTATCGCTCTCCAATCTTCACCACCGCACCAAGCTGCCGCTCAAGCTCTTCTCTGTGGACCGCTGCTTCCGCCGGGAGCAGGCAGAGGATGCAGCAAGGCTGATGAGCTACTATTCGGCAAGCTGCGTGATCATGGGTGAAGAGGTAAGCGTAGAGGATGGAAAGGCAATTGCCGATGGTCTGCTCAGCCAGTTTGGCTTTGAGAAGTTTCAGTTCCGGCCGGACGATAAGAGAAGCAAGTACTACACCCCGGGAACGCAGATCGAGGTCTATGCCTACCATCCGGGCCTGGTCGGCTCGGCAACGAAGTACTCTAGCGGATGGGTGGAGGTTGCTACCTTTGGCATTTACTCGCCTACGGCACTATCGCAGTACGACATTCCCTATCCGGTCATGAACCTGGGGCTGGGAGTAGAGAGGCTGGCCATGATTTTGCATAACTCTCAAGATATGCGGGCCCTCTCCTATCCGCAGTTCCAGACCAACTGGGCTTTGACGGCGCGGGAGATGGCACAGATGATATCCGTCGAGAAGCTGCCTACGACTCCTGCCGGTCAGGCCATCGCTGATGCGGTGGTGGCCGTCTCAACCGAGCACGGGGAGACACCTTCGCCCTGCGAGTTTGTGGCCTGGGAGGGGGAGCTATTCGGTCGAAAAGTCAAGGTATCGGTGGTCGAGCCAGAGGAGAACACCAAGCTGTGCGGCCCAGCTGCCCAAAATGAGATCGTGGTGCATAAACAGAACATCATGGGCATCCCCCACACCTCCCGTTGGGAGGAGGCTTTTAACGAGGGCGTGACCACGGGCATCAAGTATATCGATGCCTTTGCAGCTCTCGCCGCTTACGAGATCGAGGTGGCCACCATGGCCGGCAAGCAATCCGAGACGCGCGCCCGTATCGTGAGAAGCCCCGGTGATATTAATATTAAGATCCATCCCGCTCTGGAGAGGTACATCACCAGCTACAAGCACAAGATGGACCTGCGTGGGCCGGTGTTCACCACGGTGAAGAGCGAGATATTATGAAGGATGTTTCTGCTAATGCGGATGCCAAGAGGCTTGCCGGTGAAGCGGCTGCAGAGCTGGTAAAGAGCGGTATGGTGGTGGGCCTGGGCACGGGCTCAACCGTTGCCTGGACCATCAAGCGGCTGGGCGAAAGAGTGAAAGAGGAGGGCTTGGATTTTCTGGGGATTCCCACCTCCTTTCAGGCTGAAAATTTGGCCATCGCCTGCGGGATTAGGCTCACTACGCTCAATTCACATCCCGTGCTCGATCTGGCCATTGACGGTGCTGACCAGGTGGACCAGAACTTTTTCGTCATCAAAGGCGGGGGAGCGGCGCACACGCGAGAGAAGGTGGTTTCCTGCTCTGCGAAGCGGTTCGTAATAGTAGCTGATGAGAGCAAGTATGTGCCAAAGCTCACCTGGCCGGTGCCGGTGGAGGTCCTGCCATTTGCTTTGCGGCTGGTGGAACGGCGGCTCTCGGACTTAGGCGGAAAGCCGGTGCTGCGACTGGGGAAGATGAAGGACGGGCCGGTGATCACCGACAACGGCAACTTCGTGGTGGATGTCGACTTTGGAGTGATCGAGGACCCCAAGGGCCTGGCTGCCCGGATATGCGGGATTCCGGGAGTGGTGGAGCACGGCATATTCGACAACCTGGACGAGTTGTACCTGGCCGGGAAGGGCGGGGTGGAGAGGATAGGGAGAAGTTGAGGGTGAGGCTTTTTCTCGTACCTGCGGAAAATTAAAATATGGAGCGAGCGGATTTAGGAAATAATGGCTGCTCAACCCTTGACAATAGAATTCCTGGAAAGGCACCCTTTGCGAGAATTCGAGGTAGGCGCGAGGAAGTTCGTTCCGCTCAGAATCACCAACCTTCAAGTGGATTACGATGATGGCTTGTGGTCTGTCAGTCTGTCCCTCCTTGATGCAGTAGGATGCTCTCAGGATTTTCGTGAGGCTCGACAGAAGTTATTTGAATATATCGACTTCCTCTGGAATGAATACGTCCTTTGTCCTGAGCAAGAACTGGGCGAGACGGGCAAAATGCAGAGAGACCTTATTTTGGAATTGTTTTCGGTGAACTGATGGCTGCAGCGCTAAGCCAGGATGATATCGAAGCAGGACTTGTTAAAAAGGGCTTTCGCCGCAGCCACACAGATTACAGAGAAATAGCCTCGGCAAGCACTCGGTCTCTGATATACCAGTGCAATGCTCTTTCGCTTACCACATGCACCTTTCTTTGCAGAAGTCTTCGAGGTCCTGCATTAGGGCCACATGATCCAATAGGCTTTTTCCTGGTTCCATTTCGACGAGAATGTCCAGGTCGCTCTCCGGACCGGCCTCTCCTCGAGCAACGGAGCCGAAGACCCTAAGGTTATGGGCGCCGTGCCTGGCGGCTATGGCCAGGATCTCCTGGCGCTTGGCTTTTAGCAATTCATCAATTTTCATAGGCATATCTTTAGATCCTCAACTTATTTATATCTCAATTCAATCTCTCTGAAGAACTCCAATAATCGGATCCATCTTACATTAAGGCTCTTGCACACATTCGGTATCTTTGGCTTGACGGGGCTATTGTTTGGTCTTTCTGATGTTACAACCGTCCAAGCTCTGCACTTTGCCAACGCGATTAGGAACGGATCAGCTTCGGGAATCGTTTTATTCTGATCCACAAGACCAGGGAATTTTTCCAGGATACGTGAGACTTCCTGGCTCTGATCTGCATCAAGAGGGATGAACATCTTCTTGTTGGACTTTCCCCATTTTGCTAATCCATCATCCTTCACACAAATTTCGTGAAAGACTTCATCGGGTGCGATGAGCAATCCCTGATCAATAAGCGATTCAAGGTCTTTCCACAAGCCTGGAAAGATATCAGGCGGATAATGATTAGTGTGCATGTCGATCAATGCAGACGTATCGATGCAGTAGCCTTCTTGCAGGCGGAGCTGGATCAAATCTAGGCCTCAAGAAGCTTTTCTATTCGTGGAATATGCTTGACGCGAATTCCCAGATAATCAGCTACATCGCTGGTGGTGATCCTTTCGTTTCGGTATGAATCAAGGATGAGTGAGGTCAATGGCGTGCCGTTTCGCTGAAGGCATTCTCTGGGAATATCTCTTTTAATGCTTTTTCCCTTGGAAGACTCCTGTTTCTTTTCTTTTTTCATCCAATCATTGTGCTTAAGGGAATAGAATTCTCTGGAGGTCAACCCAGCTATGAGCAGCCTTCTTAAAATAACCTCTTTACTCACCTTAAAATCATTGGAGATTGTGCCAAGAGTCCTCTCAGGCCATTTGTAGGAGGATGTCCTTCCTGCAACTAAGCGATGGGAAAGCAAACCATCCTTCGGAATTAGAACGCAGCCCGCAAAGAAGTTGCAGAAAGCTTCAATGGACCTGTCTTTCGCAGTGGTTTCCTCTCCGCTCAACTTGCTCGGATCGCATATTCCGCTTTCATTTAGAAGAATATGCCCCAGCTCATGGAACAATGAAAAGATCCTGGCTTTCAAGGCGTCTTTCGTATTGATTACTATTACCGGCAGGCCTCCGTCGGTAAATGAGAACGCTCTCGCCTCTTCCAGGGGCATTGACATCTGAAATACGAGAATGCCCAGGCTTTCAACGGATTTTTTCCACCTATCCATGGCGTCAGTATCTTTTTCCCAGGACAATTGCTCTTCCAGAGAAACGCCTAATGATTCCCTCACTATGCCGGCCAACGCTTCCGGATCATCGGATAGCTTTGCTTGCCCAATGCGAGCATGAAAATTGCCTTCATCATCATCTTTTAGATCTGAGGCTATGGACTGGAGCCTCCTCGCCTGACGCATGGCAAGCCTGGTTTTAAGAGACAGCGGGATAACATTGCCGTCTGGAAGGGTGCGGAAATCGTGAGGAAGGGACAGCTCTTGCGGAGGACTTGGCAAAAAGAAGGCTGCAAGAGGGCGCTTGTAGAACCTGGCCAGGACTTTTATCTGTTGCAGCGTAGGCTGCTTTTGGCCTGCTTCCCACTGCCTGACAAGCTCTTCGTTTTTGCCAAGGATGGCGGCAGCTTCTTTGACTGTCCTGCCCATGCTCTCTCTGGCCCAGACTAAGACGGCA
>JAQTYS010000247.1 GCA_028688175.1 Methanothrix sp.
AGGAGCGCGTCCAGGGCGGCGGCGGTCTGTGCCTGGTGGCGCTGGTGGGCGTCGAGATTAGATCTCCCGGATCTTGATGGCGTCCCCATTATCGATCTTCCAGCGGGCGTCTCCGAAGGGCGTGAACGTCTTATCCTGGGAATCATCAATGAGGATATTCCTGTCTGCCATGTAGAGAATTCTGAGTCGTCGCAGGTCGTTTCGAGCAATGATAACGTTATGAAAAAATAATCAGATATTAAAGGGATAATTCCGATATAAAAACCATAACGGTCGATCGTTATGAAAAGTTATGAATTTTTCATAATAAAACTTAAATAGAAAATATGCAGAATAGGCATTGTGATCAAATCTTTGGGTGATTTCTGC
Organism: Methanothrix sp.; assembly: GCA_028688175.1. GTDB lineage: Archaea > Halobacteriota > Methanosarcinia > Methanotrichales > Methanotrichaceae > Methanothrix. The sequence continues at coordinate 370 of JAQTYS010000247.1, forward strand.
TTTGAAGCATCTCATTAGAAACACCACACGCAAGGTACGTCGAGGAGAATAAAACTTGTTTAATACAGAACGCAAGAATGAAAAGGGAGAATCTGAGATAGCCATTTGCCCGTTATGCGGCTTGCGGGTAGAATTTATTGGCGCACCGATGGTCAGGTGTTATTCGACCGGAGAAACGTACGAACGAACGAACGTGAGATGGATTAAGAAATCGAAGGTTCCAATAGAAACCGGATATGATGTAGAAAATATAAGAGGAAATGATAGCGTTCATGACTTTCTACCTAATGCACATAAGCAGGTCGACGAAATAGAGGCATAAAACATTATTTAATGGAATACAATTTTTATTAGACAGGTCAATCAGCGATTGTTGAAACAGATCGATATTTGCAGATTTATAATAGAATTATCCCCGCTGTATTGCAGAGAATTTAAGGCTAATCATAATTGTCCAATAGTCTTTGAGATTCACGAGAAAGTAAAAAAATTATATTGGCGTAAGATCGTTTATTCGCATGTATCGAGCAGGCCCTTCTTCTTTCCGCCCCTCTTATCACCGAGTTTAATTGGATCAACCTTCGCTTCTGGCTCTTCCTTCTTCGGCTTCTTTTCTTCGTGGTGCGTCAATTTACAGCCCCCATTTATTATAACTGCTGATCATAATTATAGCTTACGGTTAACAATATAAACATTTTTAGAATTTTGAAAAACATTTAAAGCTCCGTGAATAGGTCCGATTGTCGGTCGTCTTCGGTGCGTTCCCGTGGATCGAGTTGCAGCCTGGCCAGCCGCGGATCATGGGCAGATGGAATTATATATTCAATTATAGCGCAGAAAAATTGAAAAGAAGATCAATGGCTCTTCTGCTCCAGAATGCAGGTGGGATCCTCGGCCAATATGTCTCCATGATAGTGGTAAGCTTTCTGGCGACATCCTCCGCACAAATCCAGGTACTCGCAAGCTCCACAAGCTCCTTTGAGTTTCGACTTGATATCCCGCAGTGCCTGCAACTCGGGTGTTGGATGATCGATCCAGATATCCCGGAAGGTGCGCTCCCGTACATTGCCCACTACCACCTGAGGCATGAAATGACAGGGATGTACATCGCCTCGCTGATTGATATTGGCAACCTTCACTCCCGTAGAGCAGCCACCGGCATTGGTGAGCAGCTTTCTCACGTTCTCGCTGCGGGGATCATCCTTTAAAAGTTCCAGTAAATAGGCCCCATCCATAGGCGAGTCAGTGGTCAGAATCTCGATGTTTTCGCCTTTCAGCTCCTCTGCCGCCTCGGCCAGCAAGCGGATAACGCTGCGCCTTTGTTCGGGCGTGACGTCCCTGTCGGCCATGCCCGCTCCCCGGCCCGTTGGGACAAGGTGATAAAGACAGAATCTGGGGATACCCTCCTGCAATGCCAAACTGAGCAGAGCAGGAACATCCTGCCAGTTGTCGCGTGTGAGAGTGATTCGCAAGCCGGTCTTCAGGCCGGCATCGCGGGCGTTTTTGATGCCCTGCAAGGCCCGGGCATGCGCTCCTGCCACGCCCCGAAAAGCATCATGCTGCTCCGGCTTCGCCGCGTCCAGGCTCACTCCCACGTATCTGACCCTGGCCTCAGCCAGGAGCCTGGCCACCTCCGGGGTGATCAAGGTTCCATTGGTGGAGATGACGGTGCGTAGCCCCACCTCGCGAGCATGGAAGGCCAGGGCATAGAAATTGCGACTGAGAAGAGGCTCTCCCCCGGTGAAGATAAGAATGGGCACCTTCATATCCGCCAGCTCATCCACCAAATGCATGCCCTCTTCCAGAGACATCTCCTCTCGAGCCTCGCGACTGGCATCCATGTAGCAATGCTGGCAGGCCAGATTGCAGTGCGCGGTCAAATTCCACATCACCACAGGTTTTGACTGGGCTGAGAACCTCAGCAAATCCGGCGGCAGATTCTGGCACGACTCAGAAGCGCGCAGCGCTTCCCAAACAGTGGCCTGATCCGCCAGGGCTTTGGAGAATATTATCATTTTATTGGGCCAACTCCCTCAAAACAGCAAGCATAGCTTCAAATGTATAAATTTCCGGCATTATGTCCACAACCACTCCCAGCCGGGACAGCTCTTTTGCAGTGGGCTTGCCGATGGCAGCCACCGTCCCGGCTGCGAGAGCCAGACGAAGCTGCTTTTCCAGGCCCATTGCTCCTGCCCTTTCAATCAAAAAGCGTGCGGTTGAAGAGCTGGTGAAGGCAAAGATGTCCACGCTATTTGCACTCTTTATCAGCTCGTCAAGCAGAGGGTCACCAGATGGTACAACCTCGTAAAGGGCAATGTCATCCACATAAAGCCCCGAAGCTTTCAATCCCTCCGAGAGGTATTGACTTCCCTGAGCGCTGCGCAAGAAGAGAATGCTCCGGCATTTTCCCCGTAGCATTTTCTCCATTCCTTCTGAGCTGTACTCCTCAGGCACCGTTGCCGTCAAGCCCTGCATAGCCAGAGCCTGGGCAGTCTTAGGCCCAATGGCCACGATCATCTTCTCAGCCAAAGCCCTTCGAAGGTCAGGGCTATGCAGAGCCATATTCACACCGTTGGCACTGGTAAAAGCCACGCATTCTGCTTTACCAAGCCTCTTTCGCAGATCATCAGGCAGTGGCTTTTTGGCGATGGCAATTGCGGGAGCTGAGATAGGCGAGAAGCCGTAGCTTTCGGCGAGAGCTGCCGACTCCTTTTGTTGAGCGGCAGGCCGAAGAATGGCTATCTTCTTTTTCCCCAATTTCCCAGCAAGCAAGACCACCTCGCCCACGACCAGTATAGCTGGCGACTCGATCATCGCCTCTTTGGCCTTTTTTGCGATATCAGCTAAAGTTGCAGAAATCATCCTCTGCTGCGGCCAGCCACCCTTTTCCACCATTGCCGCCGGAGTCTGGGGCGATTTTCCCGCCTCAATCAGGGCCGCCACATTTTGTTCCAGTCGAGAGACGCCCATCAGAACAACCAGGGTTCCGCCCAGCGCTGCAATGGCCTTCCAATCCAAGGGAGCCTCTTTTCCCGGCTCCTCATGGCCGGTCACAATGACCAGCGAAGAGGCCACACCTCGATGGGTCACGGGAATTCCAGCCAGCTCAGGAGCAGCAATGGAGGAAGTCACACCAGGTACAACCTCAAAGGGTATGCCTTTTTCCTGCAAGGCCAGAGCCTCCTCCCCACCCCTGCCAAAGAGATATGGATCTCCGCCCTTCAGCCGAACTACGATATTTCCTGCCTCTGCCTTCTCAATAAGAAGCTGGTTGATGCCTTCCTGATTCAGCTTATGCCTGCCGGCGTTCTTTCCTACGTCGATCAATTCCGCTTTAACCCCTTCCAGCATACGAGGATCAAGCAGCCGGTCGAATAAGACCACATCTGCTTGCCCTAGCAGCCTTTTCGCCTTCAGGGTCATGAGCTCGGGGTCCCCAGGGCCAGCTCCCACCAGATAAACTTTACCGCGTGCCAAATTCCTTCACCGCCTCGTCCACCAACTCCCTTCCCCCCATCTTCATGAGCCTCTGCCCCATATCCTCTGCCCGGCTCAAGGGATCATCATCCTGTAGAGAGATATTTTCATCCAATCGCACAAACCTCTTGCCGTCTAAGGAGAGTACCTCGGCCAGGACACGCGCCTTTTCGCTGGAGACAACGGCGTGCACTGCCATGGGCACCACGCAGCCACCTCCTACCGTTTCCAGGATCTTGCGCTCAATCATGGTCTCGGTTCTGGTGGGTGCATCATCCA
>JAQTYS010000024.1 GCA_028688175.1 Methanothrix sp.
ACGCTCCGATAAATGAGGATCTTTTATTTCAAGAAATCAACGCCTTAATATGCGATAATCTTTTAAAATTTTGCAAAATATAAAATTAAGCATTGCAGGGCTCGTTATGGGTCAACGGGAATCTAGGATAATAATATTATTACTTAGAGCTTCAATTATTTTTTAAATTTTAAAATCTAACAATATGCTGAAAAGCAAAATCTTACCCCGGTGTCTTCGATCAGGACTAATTGCAGCAACTAGCTCCAAAATTAATATAATAATTTATAAATGTTTTGTATTTGTAATTAATATCTTAAATCGCTATCAAGAAAATTAGTGATATATGGGAATTTACTGCGGATTGTGGGACTGAAGCTCGCTAATTTAGATACAAATCTTCTCAAGATGTCTGCACATGAAAAGAATCTTTTAGATCGCACTCAGAAAGCTCATTATTGAAACCGCAACCTATCTCTGGATCTCCACCAAGAAACTCAAGAACAACTATTTTTATTTTTTTAATATCATTTAATTGGCATTGCCAGATCACCAGTACATCCCAACCAAGTAGCTTCAACTCATCTATTGTCTTATTGTCTCTCGCAATATTGTCATCAATCTTTTTATTCCAAAAAATTGCATTGGTATGAGGACGCTTGGAACGCCTGCAATCTTTATGCCCATGCCAGAAGCATCCATTTACAAGAATTATCTTCTTGTGTTTTGGTAGCACGATATCAGGATGGCCGGGAAGCTTTGAGACGTGAAGTCTATAACGAAAGCCCAACTCGTGAAGGATCTTACGAACCACTATTTCCGGTTTTGTATTCTTCCCAGAGACTCGAGACATTAATTTGCTTCTCATTTCCTTGCTAAACATGTCCGACATGAGAAATTATGCTCCTTGATTACATGTTATGAGACGAAACATCATTCATTTTTTTGCAATCCAAATGAATTCGTCCCTAGATATTCCTTTAGGACAATTGCATGCCGTCTAATGAACTCGGGTGGCAATGAATTGCCTATCAATTCAGCAGCGGGCATTTTTCCGCGTCTCAAAGAAAAATAGTAGTCTAGAGGAAAGGTCTGCAATAATGCCGCCTCGCGCAATGTGATCGCTCGATTATATTCCGGATGAAGGAAACGACCCTTTGAAGGATTGACGCACCCACCGGTTATTGTAGGTGCAACATCATTCCAGGACATTCTTCCATAAACATCCTTAAATCCATTACATTTTTTATGACAATCAAGTTGGTTTTCTGCACCTATATCCTTCCGGCTGCCGCCATCCTTGGGTATTATTTTTATGAGATTTAAAATTCTAGAACTTCGCGTTTCAGCTAGATTATGAAGAGGATCTTCGCTTTCACCTGCTGGCGGCAGAAAAGAGATCGTCTCTTTTACTGTTAATCGCTTTGTATCAGGTGATGCGAAATTAGGGGCACCATATTTTGTTGCTAAAAGGACCATGCGATGTCTTCGTTGAGGTACTCCGAAATTTGCGGCATCCAATATTTCGCATTTAGAAAAATAGCCGAGTCTTTTAATTTCTTCGCAAAATGCCGCTAACCTGCCGTCTTTGGCCAGGCCAGGCACATTCTCCATCATTATTGCTTTTGGCTCGATCTCTTTTATAAATCTGAGGAATTCGAACACTAAATCGTTTCTTGGATCGACTATATTGCGCTTTCCATTAAGCGTTCGCATCGATGAAAAGCCCTGACATGGAGGGCATCCAGCCAGCAGATCAAGCTCTCCTGTTTTCAATTTAAGTCGACCCTTTACATCGGAAATGGAGAGGGCCCTTATGTCGGTTTCCCATAGAACAGTATTCTTATGATTCACTCTATAGGTCTCCGCAGCTAACGAATCGCATTCAACTGCCCCGATAACTCGGAACCCTGCCTGTTTCAAACCTAAAGTAAGGCCGCCGCTGCCAGAAAACAGATCTATGGCTATTGGTCGTTTCTTCGGCATAATTCGGACCCTTGTTAAGATACAATTTATTCAAGCAAAAGTTAATAGCTGGTTCTAACGAAAAACCTTTCGCCATCGAAAATCAGATAAATTTAAGCTTGAACTTTTTAAAGACGATCCCTAAGATTAGATATATTGAATTTTTGCAAATATATTTTTATTCTAAAAACTAGATTTCTAGCTGGTATGCCAATCATGTATTTATATCAACAATGCATTATGCGAATTATGAATAAATCTTCTAGAGCAGGATGCTGCCTTTTTATCGGAATGGCGATTTTCATTATTGGCTTAAATTTGGCTGAAATGCTCTACCCAGACTACAACGTATCTAAAAATTATATTAGTGACCTTGGGGCCACATGCCGTAGTGGTGTTTGCCAAATTTTCGCGGAATGTGACTGAAAGCAGCGAAATGGAGCGATATCAGTGCAGTTAATCCAAATTATAAACTGACAGATTTCCCCCACATAGCTTAAGTTCTCTGCAGACGAGCAATATTTTCCACCTCAAGTTCCCCAAGAAAATCAGCTAAATTAGCCCCAGTCCACAACCCTATCTGTCTCCATTCGCCAAATGCTTCTTTGCCACTCCAAATCAATATTGTCCGTCATGCTGCTCTGACCGCCAGCCGAACGGCCTGACCATCTTCGTGCTCGCTGCTCCTGCCCACCGGCATCTTTCGGGCATTCAAATCGCAACCGTAGCGCAGCATGGAAGGCAGCATCATCCTCTTGCCTTATGACCTGCAAAATTCCGTGAGTTCCTTTCAAGGCAGGAATGCCCATTCCTCCCGGCCACAAAATTCTTTACTTGCCACATTCATGAGGGGGCCAGGAAGATATAGAAAAACCGCGCAGTTGCCGCGGGCTTATGGAGAAAAACAATGTATGCCGATCGGATAAAGAATCTCCCGCCATACCTCTTTGCCGCCATTGACAAAGCAAAACAAGAAGCGCGGGCAAGAGGCGTGGACGTAATCGATTTAAGCGTGGGCGACCCGGATTTGCCGACGCCGGAGCACATAATCAAAGCACTGAATAAGGCGGCCAGCGACCCGTCCAACCATCAGTACCCATCCTACGAGGGCAAGATAGCCTTCCGCAAGGCGGTGGCAGACTGGTACAAGCGGACATTTGATGTCAACCTGGACCCGGCAACTGAGGTGCTGACCTTGATCGGCTCCAAGGAGGGCATTGCTCATGCGCCCCTGGCTTTCATCAATCCCGGAGACGCGGCACTGGTCCCGGACCCTGCCTATCCGGTCTACCGGACGGCAACCGCCTTCGCCGGAGGCGAGCCGGTTATCATGCCGCTCCTGCGGGAGAACAGATTCCTGCCTGACCTGGATGCCATATCTCCCGCTGATGCCCGCCGGGCCAAGATCATGTTTCTCAATTACCCCAACAATCCCATCGGCGCATCCGCGGATAGGAGCTTCTTCAAGAAGGTAATCGACTTTGCCAGGGATTATAATATTATCATAATGCACGATAACCCCTACTCAGAGACCTACTACGATGGAGAGCGGTCGCTGTCCATTCTGGAGATGAAGGGATCAAGGGATGTGGCGGTGGAGTTTCATTCGCTCTCCAAGACCTACAACATGACCGGCTGGAGGATCGGCTCGGTCGTGGGCAACGCCGAAGTGATAGCCGGCATTGGCAAGATCAAGAGCAACATAGACTCGGGAACTTTCGGAGCGGTTCAGGATGCGGGAATTGTGGCCCTGAGCAGCCCTAAGAAGGTTGTCGACGATATCAGGAAGGTCTACCAGCACCGCATTGAGATTCTCTACAAAGCCTTGCGGGATCTGGGGTTGCAGCTGGAAAAGCCGCGCGCTACACTTTACCTCTGGGCATGGGTAGGTGGAAGCTCTATCGAATATGCTGGAAGGCTTCTGGAGAAGACGGGCATTGTGGCCACGCCTGGTGTGGGCTTCGGCCAGTATGGCGAGGGCTATGTCAGGTTCTCCATCACTCAACCCACAAAGCGTATAGAAGAGGCAGTGGTGCGGCTGGAGAAGATGAGCAAATGAGGATTGGATTCCTCATATCTATGCTCTTTGCGCATTCATGTTTTTGTGACTTGTGAGCAATCGCTGACCGAGCGCTCAATCACAAACGCTCACCACAAAGGCACAAAGACACAACGATTATACATATTCCGGAGGGAATTCAAGTTGTTGGAAAATTATTCTGCTAAGGAGATCGAGGCCAAGTGGCAGAAGACCTGGGAGGACAAAGCGGTCTTCCAGCCCGAGCCCGACTCCAGAACGAAGTTTTTTTTAACCATACCTTATCCTTATCTCAATGGAAATTTGCATGCCGGGCATACGCGCACCTTCACCATTGGCGATGCAGTAGCGCGGTTTATGCGTATGCAAGGCAAGAATGTTCTCTTTCCTATGGCCTTTCATGCCACAGGAACGCCGATAGTCGGTCTTTCCGAGCTTATCGCCAAGCGCGACCCGATGATCTGGGATGTTTACACCAAGCTGCACGGCATTCCTGAGGCGGAGCTCTCGGAATTGAATACACCAGAGAAGATTGTGCTCTATTTCCGCAGGGAAGCGAAGCGGGCCATGCAGTCCATCGGCTATTCCATCGATTGGAGGCGGGAGTTCACCACTACCGATCCGGCTTACAGCAAGTTCATAGAGTGGCAGTACGGCATTTTGCGCCGGCTGGACTACGTGGTCAAGGGAAGCCATCCGGTGCGCTGGTGTCCGCATGATCGTAACCCTGTGGAAGATCACGATATTCTCAAGGGTGAAGACGCCACCATCATGGATTTTTCCCTGATCAAATTTTGCATGGGTGACAAAATCCTGCCCTGCGCCACACTGCGCCCCGAGACGGTCTTTGGAGTGGTCAACCTCTGGCTCAATCCGGAGGTAAATTATGTTCTGGCCAGGGTGAACGACGAGACCTGGGTGGTATCCAGGGAGTCTTATGAAAAGCTGACCTTCACCGACCGAACGGTAGCCCTAGCCGGGGAGATTTCCGGAAAGGAGCTGATCGGCAAACGGGTCACCAATCCGCTTACCGGCACAGAAGTTCTCGTGCTGCCCGCAGCGTTCGTAGACCCGGACAACGGCTCGGGAATCGTCATGTCGGTTCCAGCTCATGCGCCTTACGATTATCTGGCGCTCAAGGATCTCTACGGCAAGGACCTGAGCAATTACGGCATCACCGAGGATCTGAGAAATATCAAGTTCATATCTCTCATCGAGTCGCCCGGTTATGGAGAGCTTCCGGCGGTGGAAGCGGTAAATGAGCTGAAGGTCAAAAACCAGAATGATCCTAAAGCGGAAGATGCCACCAAGATGGTTTACCGGCGCGAGTTTCACAACGGCGTTCTCAAGGCCAATACTGGAAAGTATGCGGGAACAGCGGTCAGCAAGATCAAGGACATTCTGCTGGCCGACTTGATCGAGCAGGGCATAGCCGAGATTTTCTACGAGTTTTCCGAGACTCCGGTCATCTGCCGGTGCGGCACGCGCTGCGTGATCATGATGGTGCGGGACCAGTGGTTCCTGGAGTACTCGGACCCGGAGTGGAAGGCAAATGTGATGCGCTGCCTGGCAGGCATGAAGATCATACCTGAGGAGTTTCGAGTGGAGTTCATCAACAAGGTGGACTGGCTCAAGGACAAAGCCTGCGCCCGCAGGAAGGGCCTGGGAACGCATCTGCCCTGGGACAAGGAGTGGCTGATCGAATCGCTGGGCGACTCGACGATCTACATGGCCTACTACATCCTGGCCAAGTATGTGAATGCCGGGATGAAGATCGATAATCTGCCGCCGGAGTTCTTCGAGTACATCTTCATGAATAATGGCGACGCCGCAGGCATTGCCGCCCTCACCGGCATCCCGCAGGAGACGGTGCAGCAGATACACGACGATTTCGCCTACTGGTATCCCGTAGACCTGCGCACCTCAGGAAAGGATCTGGTGGCCAATCACCTGCTCTTCTTCCTCTACCACCACGTGGCCATCTTCCCTGAGAGGCTCTGGCCGCGGGCGATTGCGGTCAACGGCTTCGTCTCCCTGGAGGGGAAGAAGATGTCCAAGTCCAAGGGGCCAATTTTGACCCTGCGCCAGGCAGTAGCCGAAAACGGGGCAGATGTGACCAGGCTCTACATTTTGGGCAATGCAGAAGGGACGGCGGACGTGGATTGGAGAAACGATGCCGTGCAGACCGCTTATGCTCAACTGGAGAGGTTCTACAATCTGGCCCGAGAGATTTTGGCTGACAGCAGCATTGATGAGGCCGCTGAGAAGACGCTCATCGACCGCTGGATGCTCTCTCGCTTGCAGCGGCGCATCGCCGAAGCAACAGAGGCCCTGCAAGCCATCCAGACCCGGCGGGCTTTGCAGAGCGCCTTTTACCTGCTCTTTAACGATCTGCGCTGGTATCAGCGCCGGGGCGGCAGGAACCAGCTGCGGGCAGTGCTCAGCGCCTGGGTGCGGATGATGGCGCCCTTTACTCCCCACGTCTGCGAGGAGATCTGGTGCTCCGGTTTGGGCGAGGGATACGCCTCGCTGGCGGCCTGGCCGGTGGCTGATGCCACGCTCATCGACGAGAAGGCGGAGAAGGCAGAGGACCTCCTGGAGCGCACTCTCAAGGACGTGCAGGAGATCGTGAGCGTAACCAAAGCCACGCCGGGGAAGATCACCCTCTACACTGCCCCCGCCTGGAAGAAGGAGATGCTGCGCCTGGCTGTGGCGGCGGCTTCGGGCGGCAAGCTGGACATGGGAGCGCTTATGAAGCAAGCCATGGCCTCATCTGAAATTGCGCCCTTCAAGAAGGATGCGCCCAAGTATGCCCAAAAGTTAGCCAAGGCGGCTCACTCCCTGAGCGCGGAGGCGCTGGGGCTGGATGAATTCGAGACGCTGCAAAAGGAAAAAGCCTACCTGGCAACAGCCTTCGGAGTGCCGGTGGAGGTCCGCTCGGCAGACGAGGCAGGAGAGGATCCCAAGGGCAAGAGCAAACAGGCGGAACCGGGGAGGCCGGCGATTTATATTGAGTGAAGCCTCCTCTTTACTCTTTTTATAGGTCAGCTAAGCTGAGAATTGAGCTTAAGTGGTTTGAATCTATTCTTAAATTTTTACAAATATTAAATAATGGAAAGTCCTGTGTTAATACACATGCGCAATTATTTTTTGCACATAAAATTAATGATGAATCTGTAAAGCCGAATTTCCATGCATTCGAGCTTAAGTATTTATCGAAAAGGATTTCATTTTTTGATACGTAAACTTCATTAATTAGTTTGAAATATTTGTTATTAACATCGAATATTTCCTTTTTATCTTTTTTATTACTAATATCATTATCTATAAGGTTCCATGCCTCTGAAAGAATTCCGGGAGTAATCAGTCGCTCCGCTGTGCAGTTCAAATACTGCTTTAAGATATCGTAATGTATCTTATTGCAGGGCATCCCTCCATATTTTATTCGTTTCATTTTAGGAATGTATTCCGGATCATAATTTCCTATGAGAAATAATAGAAGCGGACCAGTATCGATTACTACTTTAGCAGGGACTTTGATCAATCTTTTCAACATCCATGATTTCTCCTTCATTATCCACGATTATCTTGAACTTTTTAGCTTCTTCATCAAACAAATCTTGAACCATGCAAATTACTATCCACTTATCACCGTCTCTTTTTACAGAAATAGTTTCAAAGATAAATTTTATAAGAGACTTCGTCTCTTCAAAATACCTCTTGGCAGCTATACCAGCATCTTTAGCATTCATAATCTCACCTCAATATGGTCTCATTATGCGCTATACCTTTTTAAATTATCCCCATAAATTGGAGAGGCAGATGAATTCTGATGCCCATTATTGCTGCAGCGCAGGCAGGATGCGTGAAGGGAGGCATGATTTTATGGCTAGGGCAGGAGATGAGATCCTGGTCATCAAGGATGTTCCGGCCCTTATCTGCGATACCTGCGGTGAGGTCGAATACACATTGGATGTATCAAGAGAGATCGATGCGATCATGAAAGAATTCTTCGCGGGACGATTGCTGGCTAAGCCCCTGGCGGCAGGGGAGATCGTGTTCAAACCACGATGGTAAGAATTGATGGGATGAGAGAGCCGCTCTTGTCGGCGAACTACCTGCTAATTTTGAGAGAATGCGTCCAAGTATTCCCGGAAGCAAGGCAATCGCGGCCCATTCCCTGAGCGCGGAGGCGCTGGGCCTCGACGAATTCAAGACGCTGCAAAAGGAGAAAGCATACCTGGCCAGCGCCTTCGGAGTGCCGGCGGAGATCCGCTCAGCGGACGATCAGGAGAGGACCCCAAGGGCAAGAGCAAACAGGCGGAACCGGGGAGGCCGGCGAGGTATGTCGAATGAAGTTCTATTTGTAAAACCGATCATTTTGCATTAGTGTAGGTTCGGCATTCTATTCAAGAGTTTGATCTGCTTGACTGACTTAAGACCTCTAGCAATGCATTTATAACTGCCTTGGGTTTGCCACTGCTTAGATCGTTACCTATCTCGTAGGCTTCCGTTTCATTGAATTGCCGCTGTAACTCTTCTTGACACCATGCTTTTAATTCTGATGACACCCCAACGGCATCATTAATTATCTTTGTCAATATCACTTTTTCGGATGGAGTAGGATTTGCTTTCAAATGATCTATTAATTTTTTAACAAGAAGATCGTCATTTCTAAGGCAGCGCAATAGCGGAGGAATAATTGAGTACAACGGGCCTATATATTCAGATTCAGAGTCAATGTGGGAAATAGCTGCTAGAATAGAATCATATATAATGTTTCCAGATCCTTTTGTTGAAATGAGATAGAAGTACGGTTCATAACCAATTTTTGGCTTATTTTTAAAATAGTAATTATACATTTCATCAAGTTCCTTGCTCTCTGGCCAGCCTTCACATAGCGCAATTATCGACTTAGAATCGAGTGGCATCTTCATGTCTCTTTGATGCAGGAACATGAAGATATCCTCGTTATTCTTGAATTGGCTACCTAATAATTTGGCTGCCATTGCCTCATCATTTTGCGACAATCTTATCTGGCCTTGATTTGCGTAAAATGATCCAAGGCAATAATTTCTTAGTAACTTGCTGCCTGGTTTCGTTCTGCTTAAAAAACTTAGCGTATTCGATTCAACGACTTTTTCTGTATGAGATTCGAGAAATTCGAGCGCATCTTTGCATGGAAGTGGATACTCATCTGCAAGTATACAAAGTGCGTTCCAGACTTCTTTAGTGTCATTATTATGCCAATGATTGAATCTCTTTAGCATTTCTGGGCCTATTGCCTCTTTTATATCAATCCATTCCTGCAATATGGTCCTAATCAAAGGAATATTGGGTGCATAATCCCGAATGGGTATTAAGCAAGGGTTTTCTGATTTTGTCTCCTTGCAGCTTGCCACAATATCAAGCCTATTTAGGAATACTAAACCGCAGAATGCCGCAGCTCGATCACTCTCTAATCCTGGACCGCTGCAATTGATGCTTTTTGATAATATATCCAACGCATCTAATATATTTGATCCTGAAAAATTCAGTCTTTTATGATATGCTATTGAAGCTTGAGTCTTAACTTCTTCATCTATTTCTTGATTATATAGTCCGAGCAATGATAATGCAAATTCATCATCTCCTGCATCTTCCATCCGTTCGGCGATTATCATTCTGAAGCTAGCTGGAAGGGGACAAACGATTTCAGTGATTTTTCTCCTTATTTCTTCATCGTTACCGAGCGTCCACGCTATGGCTAAATAATTGGGATGGGGAGTTGAGAGTTCTCTTTTTGCTAATTCTATTATGCGATTATCCGAGGGAAACAACGAAAAAAGTTCAAACATGGTTGAATCTCGAACATAGTCTTTTAATTCTTCCCGATTTAATATTGAATTTAGCACAATATCAATTATTTCCTTATCATGATGGTCAATATTAAGCGTCTTCAATCCCTCTAGAACAAAATCCGGACGCCTGCAATCGGGATCTTTGAGCAATTCCATAAGCTTATTTCGACATATTTCTTTATCGTCTTCTATTTTTGGAATTAAGTGCGCTATTGATGATGCTTCTCCGGCAGGACCAGATGCTAACTCCTTAAGCTTTTGTGCAACCTCTTGATCTTGCATACCCCATCCTTCAACTAAGGCACTTGCTTGCCAATGAATAAATCGCGAGTCCTTCAATATGTCAAACAACTTCGATTTCGATATTTCTGTGCAGCCCACCAAAGCTGCTCTCGAAATCTCAGTCTCAAAATCATTTTTATGCCTTGACAACCATTGATCTAAGGCAGATACTATTATTTCGTTATTTTTAAAATTTATTGCCATGATATCAAATGGATTATCATTTCTTCCCCAAACATAGAAAACATGTTCATCCTTTGTTATTAGTTCTGCAAAGAAGCGTGCTACGTCTGTATCTTGAGGGTAGCCTTTAAGTAGCACTTTAACCGCTATATCATCTTGCGATTCTATAATATGCTTTCTATTCTTTAGAACCTGCAAAAAAGTTCTTTTAATTTTTTCCGATTGGGGCCAGCCTCTTATGAATGCATCAATAATATCTTTGTTCCATTCTTTTAGTCTCCACAATAGACGATCGTCATTTGATGATACCTTTATCAACTCGTTCAAGTCTTCTTCGGTTTGATTACTATACTCTATTTTTCCTAGGATTGAAATCAAGCGTAATTCTGGGATCGAAGAATTGCCAGCAATTTCAAGCAGTTTAGGTATTCCTTCTTGTTCCCGCCAACCTTTTAGTAATGCTTCTATCGCGGATACCCTAATTAACGAATCGGTGCTGTGCCTTGCTAATAATTCAATTTTATTGCCCGTTTTTGGATCACCTTTTTTTATTTTTGCTAAGGCTTTTGCTGCAGCTCTTTGGCAGCCAATTTCTTCATCTCTTAATCCTCTCCATATGCACTCTAATATTGTCTCATCAATAGGCCAATTGACCATGGCATCAAATAGAATATTTCTCGAATAAGTTCTGGAAGGAAACCACTCTCGCATTTTTAGCTTAACAAGCTCTTTTACTTTGGTTGATCTTAGACCATCTAATATGCAATGAAGCAAATCCTCGCGATGCGGTGCCCATATGCCTAATTCCACTTGACTAAAGGCTTCTCTTGCAAGCATTCTCGCTAGAGCAGTTGAACAATTAAAATCGCCAAATGCCGCTTCTGCAAGCAGTAGTTCTATTGTATATTGTTGAATTGTAGTAGCCGGTTTCAATTTCTCTTTAATTGCCTCTATGAATTTTCCTACATCCTCTGTGCAAGTTGTAATATAAAATAAACCCAATATCGTATCTTTCCATTGTGGATCTGCACAATGATTCTCGACAATAGTGATTCTGTCCTCTAGAGACAAAGAGGATAGATAATACGATGCCAAAAATTCCTGAAATACACGGTGGAAAAATCTGATTTCTGTTGGTGATGCCATAGCAAGTATTCCAATAGAATTTTCGCCTATTTTGAGAAGATCGCAACTTAATCGATGAGATTCGCGTTGATTAATTCCTAAACCCTTATCTGTATCTTTTAAATAATCCTCAACAATGCTAACAGCTTTCTTTTGATCCATCGTGCCTTCGGTGTTGTATTCATGCATGCGATATGCAATTAATGCAAAAATTTTTTTAATTTCTTCATCAGAAAAATCACATGATCTATCAGGTAGTGATGCGGCAGCCTTTCTCTTCTGAGGATGAGTCTGAATAATATGTTCGACGAGCGAGTTATATGCTTTGAATCGATTTTGAGGCAGACGTGCGTTATGAACCTTGTGATATATCAGTAAGCATAGAAGCAGAGGCACCCTTGCAAGATCTTTTAAATCATTTGATCGACTCAACTCAATAATGAATCTATCTGTTTCTATATTTACTATTCGTTCAATCTCACTTTTTTCACATGTTTCGTCATGTGCTTTTATCCTATATGTGAACCAAATTTTAGATAAGGCTTTTTGCTGATCAAGCGAAAAATCACTAAGCTCTCCGATTTGCCATTCGTCTTGTTTCCCACCAAGACGTCTGAATCCGCTTGGTCTGCTTGTAATTATTGCAGGACTATTTCGTTGCCTTATAAAGACCTGCAGTCTGTCTAAAGCCACTGCAGCTGCGTGTTCATTTGTCCATTCATCAAGACCATCCACCAATAATAGTAATCTTTCATCATACAACGCTTGTTCTATTAGTGGATACAGTCGTTCTTCAGTATAGCTTTTCAGCCAATCATTGAGCAACTCACTTATCGAGCATGATGCAGATGAGTCCGAAATAATTCTTGTCCATTTAGCGAAAGGTACCCATACAGGCAGAAATTGTCCCCACTTTTTTGCAAGCAATGCTAATCGTGGAGATTCACTTAAGAGATCTATGGCGATAAAACGTAAAAGTGTACTCTTGCCAGAGCCAGGTCCCCCTAATACAATACTCTGTGATGAACCTGTAAGCCAAGATTCAATTGCCTGTCTTTGACGAATCTGCTTTTGGTCCGCAAATGGTTTTTTGATTGCAGAATCCTCATTTTGGCTATCGAATGTTGAAGGATGATCGTCTGTTCCCGGTGAAGGGAAAAAATTAATGTCTCTCCATTCATTAACATCAGGTACAACATATCTATCTTCGAGGGCAAGAGAGTTTGCTTCGCCTTGCGAAGATATTGGCAAGCCCGGATCATGATTATTAAAGACATTTTTATAGAAACGTGCGAACGATTGGCGAAACTGAGCAACTTGTTGTACATCAAGCCTCTTGCCCAATTTATCCGCCTCATTCTTTCCACAGAAGGCAATCACCCATGGCCGTCCAAAAAAATCATCGACGATTTCAGAATAACTCTTCAACTTAGTGGATAATTGGGTGCAATCCCATACTTCTAATTTAATGTTTTTTTCATTAAGCCTGCTTCTTTGCTTTTCTATTTCATCGGCTCTCTCTTTTCTCTCGATGCTCTCTTTTGTACATAATACAATTGTATCAGTCCTTCCAACCCAGTTGCCTTCAAGGAATTTGGATATAGCGGATTCTATCTTAGAAGATCCAAAATTATCTTCCCGCTTACATTGATAAACTGTATATTTGCTATCCTGCCTCCGTTTCGCATATATGTCAATTCCTTCTTGTTTTTGGCCACGTATTCCATAAAGCTGGCAATGCTCAATATCTGCTTCAAATCTGGCCATACGATAGCACAATCTCTCGAAATCTTCCCATTTAAGATCGCCAAACGGGAGGATTTGCATCCTGGTTTCTACTGGGGGATTGAATTGCGAAGTTGGAGGGGTATCCAAATACGTGAGAGGATTTTCGGCGTCTTGGGGGCTCACTCAATTATTCTCCATCATTTATTCTATAATGTAGCTAGACTCAATACATCGGCACCGAGATAAAATTCTTGTGCTCATCGAATTGCCATTGAATAATTTGATGAAACTATAAATATTGAAAAAAGATCAAAACAGAATCTCTTAACCAGCATTCTGATGAGATTTGAGCCGAACCCTTTTTAGACAAATTTAACGCTGCCAAATGCTTTACCCCTTGCCTTTGTCTAGTTCTATTTATGCCCGCATGCACCCTCTGTGATAGCGCTTCTTCCAATGAGCAGAACACACCATGCTAGCATCCCCGCGCGCGCCGGTCCCCGCCCGTGCATACGGGCGTACCCGCCTGACGACGGCCACAAGTCCGTCCGAAGCAACAACGCGATGCGGGCGATGGGCTGACGGGCGCGGCTGCCGATGTCCCCACAAGGATCGCCAAGCCGGTCTTTGTGCGTCCTTTGTGATCTTTGTGCGCTTCGTGGTTTGGCCCGTTGCTGCTTGGTTAAAATTATCATCTAATAATAACCGCAAGTCGCCACTGTTTCCAAAAGCCCAGCCCCCTGAAAAAGCCACCCAGCCGGTGACCTGCCCCACCTGGTACGAGAGCTTGCCAGGCAAGCTATCCCGCCCGGACGACATCGCTGCAAGTCCGGACGGCCCGGCCCGCAGGCAGCAACCACAAGCCCGCCCGAAGCAACGATGCGATGCGGGCGATGGGCTGACGGGGCGCGGCTGCCGGTGGCCCCGCAAGAATCGCCAAGCTGGAGACTGGCTTCGGCTCTGCCAAAAAGTCTCTGTGTCTCTGCGCCTCTGTGGTTTGGTCTGTAATTATTTAAATATAATTATCTATTAATAATAACCGCAAGTCGCCATCCTTTCCAAAAGCCCAGCCCCCCGAAAATCCGCTCAGCCTGTGACCGGCTCCACCTGGCACGAGAGCTTACCAGGCAATCCCGCCCGCCCGGACGACATCGCTGCAATCCCAGACGGCCCGGACCGCAGGAGGCGGCCACAAGCCCGCTCGAAGAAACGATGCGATGCGGGCGATGGGCTGACGGGGCGCGGCTGCCGGTGGCCCACAAGGATCGGTAGGCTGGAGACTGACTTCGGCTCTGCCAAAAAGTCTCTGTGCCTCTGCGCCTCTGTGGTTTGGTTCGTAATTTGTTCGGATATAATTATCAGCTAATAATAACCGCAAGTTGTCATCGTTTCCAAAAATCCAGCCCCCCAAAAAAATCCGCCCAGCCGGTGTACCTACTCCACCGGACACGAGCGCTTGCCAGCAATCCAGCCCGCCCTGGCGACATCGCCACATCCCCGGACGGCCCAGCCCGATAGCCGCGGCCACAAGCAGCAGCCGGAATCCGAGCGGCGCAAAGCACGGCCCTAGGTCATTTGATAACAAATACGGAGAATATGTCGGATCTCTCTTGGGTAGTATTATATGCAAATAAGGTCCAGTTGATTTTAATGAAGCGTCTTTATGACTACACGATAATCCTTCGTCCCGAAGACAATGGTACATTCGTGGCCTACGTACCTGCAATTCCTGGTTGCCACGCCTGGGGCCAAACCCCCGAGGAGGCACAAACCGAGTTGATAAACGTCTTCGAAATGATCGAAGATGAGTACAGAGAAGAAGGACGGATGCTTCCATCAGATGTAAAAGTAAAGGCTATTCATGCCTGCCAAAGCTAGGGACCTGCAGAAAGCTGCCAAGAAGCTTGGATTTCAGATGGTGAGGCAAAAAGGAAGCCATGCCAGATGGAAACATCCCGATGGCCGAGCGACTACCATTCCAATACATAGCAATAGCGAGATTGGAAGTTGGCTTTTCTACGAAATTCTCAAGCAGTTGGGCATAAATGAAGAGGATTATTATAAGCTCTTAGAATAAGACGCCTTATCCATCATTCCAGCGTACTCGGCCCGACTGGCAGATAACTTGCGGAGCGTACTCCGTTGGCAATCCAGCCCGCCCTTGCCGACATCGCCGCAAGCCCGGACAGCCCGGCTCGCAGGCGGCAGCCACAAGCCCGCCCGAGACGCTGCGATGGGCTGACGGGCGCGGCTGCCGGTGGCCTCGCAAGTATCGGTAGGCTGGAGACTGACTTGGACTCTGCCAAAAAGGTCTCTGTGTCTCTGCGCCTCTGTGGTTTGGTCTGTAATTGTTTAAATATAATTATCGATTAATAATAACCGCAAGTCGCCATCCTTTCCAAAAGCCCAGCCCCCCGAAAATCCGCTCAGCCTGTGACCGGCTCCACCTGGCACGAGCGCTTGCCAGGCAATCCAGCCCGCCCTGGCGACATCGCTGCAATCCCGGACGGCCCGGCCCGAGGGCGGCGGACACAAATGCATCCGGGGCCCGAGCAGCGCAGTCCGCGGTCCAGTTGCTTTCTGGCGCTCCTCAAGCAGATCGCAAAGGAAAAGCTCAGCGTTTACACACTTACATCCACAGATGCCGCCGTGGTAGTTGGTTCAGGGATACTGAGGCGTTCTGCCTTCAATCCTTCCAGGTGAAATTCTATTGCCTCTTTCATCAATTCCAGCGTTTCTTTTTTCGTTGGACCGGTGGCTATGACGCCTGGCAAATCCGGGCAATAAGCAGCGTAATTATTTTCAGCCTTTTCAATGATAATTAAATACTCAGTCATCTTTACTAATCCCCTTAAGACCACTTTGTTTCATAATGCTATTCAAGGTGCCCCTTGGTACTTCGTCGTCCAAATTTCCTGAGATAGTTACTATTCCTCTCTTGAAATGATGCTTGTATTGCCTGTGACTGCCTTTTGTCCTATCAAGGAACCATCCATCTTCTTCGATCAGCTTAATGACGGCTCTGACTTTCAATTGTAAGCCTCAATGAACTAAACAATCCACTTATAATTTATCTCTTTGGATATGCATCCGTTTGCTTGGTGGTATTCTTCTATGAGAGAAAGAAGCTCAGTCCTGACATCTAAGGCTACCCAAACCATGGGCATCCAAATCCAGGAAAAGCTGTTCAATTCGTAGGCATACTCCATCCGGACTCAGGCCCTATCGGCCACCTGGTCCGCACACGAGCGTGCGTGTGCAGGCGGGCCTATCCGGCGAGGGCAGCCTCGAACGCCCCGGCCCAATCGGCAGCAGCAACGAGCGCCAGCCCCGAGACGCGGCGATGAGCTGACGGGGCGCGGCTGCCGGTGTCCCCGCAAGGATCGCCAAGCTGGTCTTTGTGCGACCTTTGTGATCTTGGTGTGCTTTGTGGTTTGGCCTGTTGCTGATTGGTTATAATTATCGGATAATAATAACCGCAAATCGTCACCGTTTCCCAAAATCCAGCCCCCCCGAAAAAGCCTTCCAGCCGGAGACCGGCTCCACCTGGCATGAGCGCTCGCCTGGCAAGCCAGCCCGCTCGAACGACATCGCCGCAGTCCCGGACGGCCCTGCCCTAGGATTTTTGGCGAAAATTTGTTATTTTCCCACCGAGACCTCGCGGCTTCGCGTCTTCGCGTGAGCCCGTGATCTCTGCACCAACCGGCCCCCCGCCCCCGAGCGCGCGCGGGCAGGCCCACCCGGGCGAGGGCAGCCAAGCACGCCCCGGTCTGCGGGCGGCGGCCACAATCGCTGCCCATGACGATGACGCGAAGTGAGCAACTTTTTATCAATCCAGATCTTCGCCAGAAACTCTCAGAGCCTTTCTGTATATTTCTTCTCCAATCCAGAAACCGGCATCAATTCTTAGCCGGTCCAGGTCATCTTGGAGCGATGATATTCTTCCCGCCAGTTTAGCCCTGATTAAGATACCGATCACGCCAGAAATCTTCAATCCATCCTGAACGCTTTCCTTCTTCAACCTCAGAAGACCCTGGCCATTCTCTGCCTTCCTCTACCACTTCTCTCCAAACTGCCGGAGCTATGATAATCTTCTTATGAAACTCTTGCAGGAGATGCAGGCGCCCAATTCTTGCCAGATGTATCAGCGTTGAAGAATCACAGATTGCACTGGGCATATCTCAGATCCTCTTCCAGCTCTGCATCACCATAGTGACGCCTGCTCTTACGCTCACCTAGAAGCCCTTCGAACTGTAGACGAGTTTGGCCGCAGAGAGTTGAGGCTTTTCCAGAAGAAAGCATCCCTCTCTGATAAAGAGCCAGAGCTAACTCTTTGTAAAGCTCAGTCT
>JAQTYS010000025.1 GCA_028688175.1 Methanothrix sp.
CTGACTCTCATCGACACTGCCAACAGAACTGTAACCCTAAAAATGCCCATCAAGAAGATAGTAGCCGTAACCGGCGATGCAGCTGAGGCCATCAGGGTTTTGCATGCCACCGATAAGGTTGTAGGTGTCTCGGTTGATACGCTGGATGACGCCACCTACCTGCCGGATTTTAGCAAAATGCCGAGTGTTGGAAAGTGGAGCGAGCCGGACATTGAGAAGATCCTCACCCTGCAGCCGGATCTGGCCATAAGCTACATGTCTGCCGCTTCAAAGTACCTGGAACCAAAGCTCAACGGCACAGGAATCCCTATTGTAGCCCTTGATCTGTACAGGGCAGACGATCTTCCGGCGGAGATGAAAATGCTCGGATACATCGTCGGCAAAACGGATGATGCAGACAAGTATCTGGATTTCTTCTACAATATCACAGACGCTATTCAAGCAAAGACCTCAAAGCTGCCTGCAGATAAAAAAGCAAGAGTCTACCTGGAGGGATATGCAGATCTAAAAACGTACACCAAGGGCAAAGGCGGAGACCTAGCCTGTACTATGGCAGGTGGTGTGAATATCGCCTCGGATTTGGAAGGAGCATATCCGGAAGTAGAGTCGGAGTGGATCATGATACAGAATCCGGATGTTGTCGTGAGGCTTACATCACCAACGGAGATTGCGTGCGGCTATGCAAGCGATGATTCAGCCGGGTTTGCATCCAAGAGAAAGGAGATCCTGGCCAGAACCGGTTGGAACAATATTACTGCCGTGAAAGATGAACGAGTGTACATGCTGCTCTATGAGTTTGGAGCAAGCCCCGCGGTTCCCGTGACCATTGCCTATATGGCCAAATGGTTCTATCCGGATCTCTTTTCGGATTTGAATCCAAAGGCACTACATCAGCAATATCTTGACCTGCAGGACTTTGACTACGATTTGAATGCTCGCGGTGTGTTCGCATATCCTTCTTAGGCAGATGAATGATATGTTTAAATTTTTTATTTTTATCATACTGCAAAAGAAAGGCCAGGATTGTAGTAGTAGCATGAATTGACGATGCTCGATATCCTCCAGGAAGCGCTGAATACGACTGTATCCACCATGATGACTGTATTCTTGATGCTCTTTCTGACAGGCATAATGACTGAGATGGGTTTATTCCATCGAGCCTCATTCATAGCCTAAACTCCGGGGCGATTAATAACCAGGTGCCTATAGATAGCGAAAAATTCGGAGCATGGTTATTATAATTATCACTATCTGGTCGGACACAATTCGACTCATAGCTATCGAATTTAGCTTACCTGGTTATTAAAATCGCGGAGTTTGGGTCATAGCCAGGCCTCTAGCTTCAATATCACATTTGCCTGCCATTTCAGCCTCCACCTTTGTGATCAGCCTCGGTTCCGTTCTTGCCGCCAATACCATGACCGCCAGGCTGAAAGAAGAAGGGCTTTTGACGGATCGGCAGGTCTTCCTCAGCGCCTTGATGAACACCGTTCCTGTCTATTTCCGGGAGATGTTCACATATCAACTGGCCTTTGTTATTCCTGTCTTAGGCATTCTTGTGGGCGGAGCCTATGCGATCATATTTTCCGCTACGGGAATAATAAAGTTGATAATTATAATGATTCTGGGCAGAAAATTTTTAGATGGAGATTCAATAGCATTCAAAGGGACGATTACGCCTCCACCCAAGAAGAGCATTTTGCAGGCAGCAAAAGGATCATTGGCTGGTGAAATCTCCCTTTTTCTCAGAATGGCCGGAATCTTCTTCATAATGACCTTCTCAATTCTCTATCTGAATGAAATAGGCTTTCTTGCATCTTTGGATGCAGTTCCTCTGGCCCATTTCTTCCAAGTCCCTCCGGAAACCATAATTCCGCTGACTGTATTCGTCGCCAGCCCCAAAGCAGGCATGTCCCTTCTTGGTCCTATGATACAAAACGGAAAGCCTTTCAAAAGCAAAGGCCCTGATTGTACTGATGCTGGGGAGCATGTTCATGCTTCCGTTTATTGCTCTAAGGTCACAGGTGCCCACTTATGCTTCGGTGTTCGGCATGCGTATGGGTTTCTCATTGGTGGCAATCTCCACGGTCATAAGCATAATGGTGAGGCTGATCGCATTGTGCCTGCTGCTGATGATAACTTAATAGATCTCATTTATTAGAAAAATAGAGTAATATATATTTCATTTGTTTTTTTGTTATTTCTAATTATTCTATCCGAAATGATTATAACTAATGGCAATAATTTCATTTTATTTCATACTAATAGAAAATGTTGTATGATAAATAAAAAGTTATGGAATGAAAACTATGAAAAATCGCCTAAGAAATGGTTTGGTCATTTTAATTATTCTGGCAGCCATCACCTTTGCCCAGGGAGATGTGCCAGGAGATCTGAATGGAGATAAGATCGTATCTCAGGACGAGCTGTTGAATGCAGAGAATTTGCTAAAAGAGGGAAAGATCACCACCGATCAACTGGAGAAGATCAGGCATATTAGAGAAAACTATCCCCTGATAATAGTCGATTCTGCCAACAGGACGATAAAGATATATAAACCAATCGAACGCATCATAACATTTGGGGGCTATGATGCGGAGATTATATCTCTTCTGGGTGATAAAGAGAAGATAGTTGGCGTTCCAGACTGGTTTAAAAATAATGATTTTCGTAGATTGTGCTTTTCATCGCTCATTGAGCTGCCTTCGCCTGGGACGGCATCCAGTCCTGATTGCGAAGCGATTCTAAAGCTCAATCCCGATGTTATCATATGCTGGGAATCCAATGCAGCAAAACTGGCAGAACAGCTCCCCGATAATATAACTGTTGTTGGTCTGAATTTCTTTGATCCCAAGAGTTTCATTGATGAGTCAAAAAAAATTGCTTATATTCTGGAAAGAGAAGGTGCCCTTGACGATTACATCGATGGATTTTACAGCAAATACATGAATCTCATCGAAGATCGAACAAATGGATTATCTGAAGAAAGAAAACCAAAGGTATACTGGGAACGCCAGGAGCCGTATCAGACTTTTGGAGAGAAAGAATATATTACTGCACTGATTGATATTTGCGGTGGTAAAAACATATTTGCTGATGAGGATTTTGAGATATCAATAGTAGATGCCGAATCGGTTTTACAAAAGAATCCGGACATTATAATTCGATATGCTGCTTCCAAAGGCCCAGAGACCGGATACACTGTTACTGATTCTGCCGGAGCAAAGGCGATGAAAGACGTCATTATGCTTCGTTCGGAGCTAGTTAGAGTTAATGCTGTGAAAAACGATAGCGTTTATATATTAAATATGGGTCTTCCTTTGGGAATTCAAGGGCCCATTGGAGCAGCATACGCGGCAAAGATTATCCAGCCCGATCTATTCAAAGACCTGGATCCTCAAACGATAACTGAGGAACTTTTGACTCAATACTTGGGAACAGAATATGATGCGAAGAAGAATGGCGTATTTGTCTATCCACCATTGGAGGAGAGTTAAATGAAAAGATGGACTTTCATTTTGCTGTTGTTTCTGACATCATCTGCATTGCTGGCGGTCGTGCCTGCATTTGGGTCGGATTATACGCTGGAAATCTTTGGAAACGCCAATATGGATAGCACAATAGACGAGAAGGATGTCGCCTATATTGAAGGCGTAATAAATTCCAGCAACATACCTACTCTTCTCTCGGATGCCAACGGCGACGGAATAGTGGACGATAGAGATGCTGGGCAGGTGGAGAAGATTTTAAAAGGAACGGAAGAGCAACTCATCCTCATAGATGATGCGAACCGGACAATCAAGATAGATATGCCTGTCAAGAGTGTGGTGCCTTTGGTGGACCGGGATGCAAAGATACTCGGTGTCCTTGATGCCCAGGATCTGGCAGTTGCGGTCTCCGATAACATCAAGGATAGCAGAGAATACGAAATAACTCTCTCAGGTCTCACAAAACTGGACACTGTGGGTTCATGGACTGAACCGGATCTGGAGAAGTTGCTTAAAATTAAACCCGATCTGCTCATTGCCTACAGCACCTATGCCAAGACGATCAATGACAGTATTGGAGAGCGCGTGGACGTAATCGGTTTTTCCTCATCTACTCCCGAGACAACCAAAGATGAGCTACTCAAATTGAGCTATCTCCTCGGTCGAAGAGAAAACGCTGATGTGTACTTCAATGAATTCCACGACAAATATTTGAATTTGATTGCGGATCGAGTCGATGGCATTTCTGATGATCTCAGACCGAGCGTCTATGTTGAGAGCAGCTCCCAGGCCTACAAGACCTACAATAAAAATTCGGTGGTAGAGAAATTGATCACTCTAGCTGGGGGAAAACATGTGTTCGGCGATCTTGAAGGCAGCGGGGCCTTCGCCACTCTTGATGCCGAGGAGATTATAAAAAGAAATCCAGATGTTATCATTAAATACGCAGAAAAGAACGACTCTGGCTATGAATCAGCCGATCCAACCAAAATGCAGGCCCTGCGAGATGAGATTCTTGGCCGTCCGGAACTGGCAGAAGTAAATGCCGTAAAGAATGGTCAGGTTTATATCATGAGTTCCTATCTTAGCTACGGCACCGATTATCCCGTGCTCGTAATGTACTGGTCCAAATGGCTTCATCCCGATCTCTTTGCAGATGTAGATCCAGAGGCGATTCATCGAGAATATTTGAGACGGTTCTGCGAGAAGGACTATCAGCCAGGAAAGCAGGGGTGCTTTGTTTATCCTGCAGGAGAGGCGAGCCAGGTCTAGCGGATATTTAAGATCGCATCGAACAACCATTAACAATTCTATTTTTAAGAGGCATATTTATGAGTTCTTGAAAAATAAGGGAAAGAATGCTCCCTGCACCAGGAAGCAGTCTCATGGGAAGGAGTGCCTTATTGAGAAGGATATACGAATGCTCCCTGATATCCTACCCCCTGGAACTTCTCTAGATATTCTTTATGTATCGCCTCTGGGTCCAGATCTGCAAATTGATCCGGATTAAACCACTTCGCCAGATAGGAAAGTCCAACAAACCACCTCGGGCGGCTGGCGATCTCCGTGGTCATTAGATAAACCCTCTTATCTTTAGCAGCACTCACCTGTGACAGTTCTTTTGAGTCGACAATGCTGGTCCAAAGCTGCGTCATCTCGGTTTCATTGGTCGCATAATAACCTCCGGGAGATCCCCAGGTGAATATGATTTGAGGATTCTCGATTACTACCCATTCCAGATCCACAGTTGGATACATTCCACCGGTTCCTCCCGTAAGGTTATGGGCTATGTTCACCCCACCGGCAAGCCCACAAAGCATGTCGACAATTGACCCATTGGAGCCACTTTTCCCGAGATCGCCTGTAGTGTGGCTGGAGTAAATTGGATAGACCTTTGGTCGCTTTTCCACTGGAATTGCTGATACCCTGCTCTCAATAAGATCTATGTACTCTCCTGCGAAGTTTGTATACTCTCTTGCCTCATCTTTCTTGCCAAGAATATAGCCCAAAGCCATCATTTCCGCCAGAGAATAGTCCGGATAGGTAAATCCCATGCGGATTACTGTGATACCAGTCCCTTCCAGCTTATCCTCTAATATCTCGGTATCCGGAGTCCTCAAGTCGGCAATCACGAGATCCGGCTGGAGGCGAAGTATGGCTTCGATGTCAGGTTCGCTCCATTTTCCCGTTGTCGGAAGACTGCTCAAATCCGAGAAGAAATCTTTGTTTGAACCTTCCACGGTGGAAGAGCCGATCCCGATAACCTTATCTTCGGCCTTTATGCATCTGATCGCCTCAGCGCAGGCTAAGTTGAGGATTATGATCTTTTCAACAGGCATTGGAATTGTAACGAATTCAGCTTTCTCATAGATTGTGAAGGCCTTAAGGACTAGATGATCTTCAGTTGAATTGATTATCCGTTCTATCTGCTTGATATCCTCATCGTCGACAATGCCGTCTCGGTTGGCGTCAGCCAGCTCAGTGGACTTGATTTTGCTGGCAATCACATCATTCACATATGCGATATCCGATTCATCGATGGCACTATCCAGATTGGCATTGCCGAATATCGGCAAGGTATATCCGGCAGCAGATGCAGCCGAGAATGCCGACAAGGCGCATATCACAATCAATGGCACAAGTAGCAGTTTTTTCATTACGATCAACTCTTATCTTCCGCTATCTCTGGATAGACGAATATCCTTCCCTTTTGATCCTCCTGGCCCATGAACTGCAAATACTCCTTGTAGACTTCTTCCGGATGGAGGTTGATCTGTGGATGAAGGAGCTTGGCCAGCCTCTGCAAGCCTGCAACGTTATCCAGGCCGAAAAGGGTTTGGGCAGAGACGACATAAACTCGATTGTTCTTCACGGCAGAGATGTTCTGGGCTCCGGGGCGAGTGAGAATATTATTTCTCTTCTCCTCCAGCGCTTTGACATCATCGGCTGATGACAAGCTCCATCCCGGCATGCCATCGGATGACTTGAGGTAATCCGTCTTGATAATTACATCCGGATTTTGAGATACAACCCACTCCCAGTCCACCTTGGGGTATGCGTCATCTTTCTGCATGACATTGTCGCCGCCTGCTTTCTGCAAAAGCATCGCAGATCCGGATTGCTTTCCAAATGTAGAGATATCGCCCAAACCCTTTGAGCTTCCCTCCAAAAAGACCTTTGGGTGGTCCAAACCAGCTACGTCCGCCTCCACCTCCGCCACATGTTTGTCGTGCCAGTCCAATACCTCTTCAGCCTCCTTATCTTTTCCGAGAACTGATCCCAGCAGCATCATTTCTCTGCTCAGGTTCTCCTCCTTGTAGAAGTCAAGGCCAAGTGTATTTATACCGCCGATGGCGGCGAGGCTATTTGAGACAGCTTCCACTCCATTTGGCTTTCCGGGATAGACAAAGCATAAGACGACGGCATCGGAGCTATTCTGGCTGCCGTTATGAACTATCTCCCCGATTTTTTCATAGTCTATTTCTGTCCAGGTTCCCACCGAGGTGCGGTTCTTCAGATTACGAAACTCGTAGGTATCCTTTATTCCCTCAGCCAGTCCCACGATCAAGTCGGATGCGCCGAGAATAGTAACGGCCTCTGCCGAGTCGGTGTTAAGGACGATAACCCTCTGCACAGGTTTGGTAAGGGTTACTTCCCTTCCAGCCGAATCGGTTATTGTTAATGGATATTTCGATTCATCCGAACAGACATTGCTGACGCTGACAGCCAGGAAAACTCCTAGCGAGATCAATGCCAGAGCTACTAGATGCTTGCTTTTATTCAAATGACATTCCCCCTATTCAAGTACAGGATAAACAAATGTTCTGTCCTCAGGCAATTTCATTCCCAGCATATCCAGATATTCTTGATAGACCTGCTCTGGATCAAGGTCGATTTCTGGGTGCAGGATTTTAGAGAGATAAGTCAGGCCTACAGAGGAGTCCATGCCGTAGCACATATCGTTAAAGAGCACATAAACCCTCCCATTTTCGATAGCGGAGATGTTCTTAGCACCCGGTCGGGACAAAATATTATCTCGAATCACATCCAACTCCTGGCCGGTTTGCTCTGGAGGAAGTTGCCATCCAAATGTATTTTGCAGCTGTATGCCCGTGTGAGGTGCCAGTTTTATGATTACATCCGGATTCTCTGATATGACCCACTCCCAATCCACCTTGGGATATGTTCCATCGAGCGTTTTGGCAATATTCTCTCCCTTGGCCATGATCTGCAGGCTATTTATGCCCGCCCCCTCCCCATAGGTATTAAGGGATCCGAGACCATCATTTGCCCCTTCATAATATGCTCTTGGAATGGAAACATTGCTTAATGCATCCTCTACTTCAGCAAATATCTTCTTATGCCAGCTTATGAAATCCTGAGCTTTTTGTTCGCTATCCAAAAGCTCTCCAAGTTTTGCCATCTCATCGGTCATATTTTCAGGCTTATAAAAATCAAATCCTGCCACCGTGATGTTGTTAAACTGAGATAAACCCTTTTCAATGGAGATTAGCAATAATTTTTTCATTTTTTTCGCCCTCTATAGTCAATTAGGGGATTCATACGCCTTTTCGGCATACTGCCCTAATTATGTCTCTTAAATTGTTACTAATTGTTATATATATAACATTAACTGTGATTACATTTTGTTAAAATTGCATAAAATATTTAAAATTATTATTAAAATTAAACTTAGTATGAATTAAATATGATCGAAATCTATTTAATGCTAATTTCTGATAGTAATATATTGTATAACATCTGTAATCAATAGTATTAAATTAGTAGTTCGAGGTTAACAAAATGCAACCTGATGAGCTGGATTTAATCTCCAAAGACGAAGCCCCCATCCTTGAAACCATGAGGAGCATATATAGCGCCATCCCCATGCACCATCTGGCGGCAATTCACGGCAAAATCGCCGGAGCCATGATTGTCGCCAATGCGGTTATGGATGCACTGCCGCTCATTCACAGACCGGTAGGTTGTGCATTTCAAAGAAAGCTCAATCTGATCAACTCCCCTACCCAGAGAAACGCCAAGAAGCTCCAGGAGATGGCGGGCCTTCTCACTCAGAGGGGGATCAAGATCAACAAGATCTGCTTCGATCATACCACCACCAAGGACATGATGGACCTGGCAAGAGCCGATGATGTTTACGTCGTAACTTCCGCAGATTAAATTGATTATGCTCGATATCCTCCAGGAAGCGCTGAATACGACTGTGTCCACCATGACGACCGTATTCCTGATGCTCTTTCTGACAGGCATAATGACGGAGATGGGTCTATTTCATCGAGTCTCGTTCATTGCCAGGCCTCTGGCTTCGGTATCACGCTTGCCAGCCATTTCTGCGTCCACATTTGTTATCAGCCTCGGTTCAGTTCTCGCCGCCAATACCATGACTGCCAGGCTAAAAGAAGAAGGGCTATTGACGGATCGGCAGGCGTTTCTAAGTGCTCTGATGAACACCGTTCCCGTCTATTTCCGGGAGATGTTCACATATCAACTGGCCTTTGTGATTCCTGTTTTAGGCCTTTTTGTGGGCGGAGCGTATGCGATCATATTTTCCGCCACGGGGATCATAAAGCTGCTAATTGTCATGATCTTTGGCAGAAAATATTTAGTTGAAGATTCAATAGCACTTGAAGGGACGATCAAGCCGCCTCCCAAGAAGAACCTTTTTCAGGCAGTAAAAGGATCATTGGCTGGTGAGATCCCAATTTTTCTCAGAATGACGGGCATTTTCTTCATAATGACCTTCTCAATTCTCTATCTGAATGAAATTGGCTTTCTTTCATCTCTGGATGCGGTTCCTCTGGCTCATTTCTTACAGGTTCCTCCGGAGACGATAATTCCGCTGACTGTATTTGTAGCCAGCCCCAAGGCAGGCATGTCACTTCTCGGTCCTATGGTCCAAAACGGTAGCCTGTCTGAGGCCAAGGCCTTGATCGTCTTGATGCTAGGGAGCATGTTCATGCTTCCATTTATTGCTCTAAGGTCGCAGATACCCACTTATGCTTCCGTCTTCGGCATGCGCATGGGGTTCTCATTGGTGGCAGTCTCCACGGCGATCAGCATACTTGTGAGGCTGATTGTCTTATGTATGATGATTATGATTCAATGATGTAGTCGCATAACTAATGTTACAACATCATTAAATCTGAAAACTTTATATGAATCAATCGCGGATTATTTATACCAATGGATGATTAACGAATTAAATATTACTGGGGATTGAGGGGAATGTATCTGAAAGACACTGATATTGAGGAAAAATGCCATCTATTAAGCGAGCTTCATAAGGATGAATCACTGGCCGCAACAGCTCATGCCAAATACCCTGGTCAACACTGCTCCTTTCGAGCAGTAGCCGGAACCGTACCTCTGATCAGGAACTCCTATGCTCTGCTCTTGGGCCCGGCCATATGTCTTTATAATGCCAAGCTCTCCATGGACATGAGATCCCTTACCTCAGACCCTCGCCCTAATAATCTTCTGTTTGTTAATTATTCACAGGATGATATCATATTCGGTTTTCGCGAAAAAGTCCGTGCTGCCATCCTGCAGGCTGACAAAGAATATCATCCAGAAGTCCTGTTCCTCATCACCTCCTGCCTGCAAGAGATCGTGGGAGAGGACTTCGACTCCTGCATTGATGAGATCCGGCCTCAGGTCCAGGCCAAGCTGCTGATAATTCATACTGAGAATTTCACCTGCGAGGGAGCAGCGCCCGGTGTTGAGAACATGTTCAAGTCATTCTTTGAGCTGATGATGCCCCAGGCAAAAGAGGAGAAGACGGTCAATCTCCTGGGCCTGTGGACCTCTACTGCCAGAAAGACGGAGCTGGCCAGGCTGCTGTGTGGCAAGGGGGTCGTGATCAAGAATGTAATTCCCTCTTATTGCACGCCATCAGAACTGCGAGAGGCAGCGGGGGTGCAATTGAACATCGTATTAGATCAGTATGCTCTGCCACTGGCAATGATGATGAAAGAGAAATTCGGCACAGAGTATATTTACGCTCGCAAGCCCTATCAGCCAGGCTCAATTGAAAAATGGTATAACGAGATTGCAAGAGCCTTGAATATTGATCTTTCCGCTGAGATCGAGGAACTAAAGACGCAGACAGAGGAGTTGCTCAGCCGGGCGCGCATGTCTCTCGTCGGCAAGACCTGCGCAGTTTCCAGTATTTCGGGAAGGATTTTCGACTTGGCGTTGCTGCTCTCTCGCCTGGGAGTCGAGCCCAAGGTGATTCTATTGCAGACGATTCTAACCGAAGACTGGCCCGACATTCAAGAGCTTTTGGCGCAAGGAATCGATCCCATCATCTTTCGAGGTGATAATTCCCTGCAAAATGAGGAGCTATTAGCAAAGCTTTCACCCGATATATCTCTCGGTGCGCAAGACCGCAGAGCTTTGGCGAGGATGGCAATCATGCCCGTAGTTTTGTCAACATCATATTACATGCTCGGCTTTGAGAGCACCAACCAGGTCTTGCGTTTGCTTCTGGAGAAGCCAAAGAGCCTGGAGGCCCTGATGTACAAAGAGCAGATTCTGGCAAATGGAGTGTGACAGTTATGGATCTCAAGCACAAGGGCTTTCCGGTGCCCTCCGACTATTTCGGTGTCTTGTGGGCATTGTCCGGCATAAAGGATCTACTGATTCTGGAGCACGGATCTACAGGCACCTGCAACTTTAACGCTTTCAATTACATGATAATGAACCGGCAGTCTCCCAAAGGCAAGCTCTTCTCCAGTGGAATGGATGAAGATGATGTAGTCATGGGCAGGGATGAAAAGGTTAAAGAAGCTATTGCAGAATTGGATGGCAAATATCGCCCGGAAGTCATCGCTCTGGTGGCTACAGGCGTCACCTCTGTTATCGGATTGGATCTGCAGGGAATAATCGAGGAGATCCAGTCCGCCACTAAGTCCAAGCTCATCTCGTTTTCCAGCGGGGGTTTTTCTGGAGACTACAATCTGGGCATCAAGGAGGTCTTTCGCTCGTTGGTGAATTATATTGTAGAAGAGCCCAAAAATATAAAGCCATACACGGTAAATATAATTGGCCCTACCATCGATTCCTTCAATAATGTCTCAGATCTGGCAGAGCTGGAGAGAATGCTCATGCTTCTGGGGGCTAAAGTCAATACCGTCTTTACATGCCAAACCGATGTCCGCGACATCAAAAATATGGCATCAGCTTCTTTGAATCTGGTTACAAGAGATATCGGGCTTGAGGCGGCAAAGATGCTGAAGGAACGCTATGGCATTCCTTACTACTATGGTCTTCCCTTCGGAGTAAAAGGATCTATTGAATGGATGAATGATGTGGCAGGTATGCTGGGACTAAACCTCAGTAGAAAAATACTGGCTGAGGAGATGGAAAAATATGGCTTTTCCATCCTGGAGCTGGTCAATTTCCTGCAAAACGTAGATCATCTGAGGGTGATGATCTCCTGTCCATTCGACTATTCTCTTGGTCTGACAAGACTGATGCGAGATGAATGGGGCATAGAGCCGTCTTTAGTTGTACTGCCGAAACAGGATAGCGCGAGCCTGGAAGAGGAGATTGCCGGCATCAATCCCCATATTCTCTTCGGCAATTCCTACGACCTGTTGCGCGCCAAGAATGTGCCGATTAAGGTTCATGCTGCTTTTCCTGCATTCGATCACATCTATAGATATGATGGGACTCCATTTGTGGGATTGCGAGGCCATGCCTATCTCACGCAGACCATCATCAATCTTCTCAATCAAAATCCTGAGGTGTTCCGAAATTGAAAAAAATCGCCATCTACGGTAAAGGTGGAATTGGAAAGTCCACCACCACTGCCAACCTTTCCGCAGCTTTAGCTGAGAAGGGCTCAAGAGTAATGCAGATCGGCTGCGATCCCA
The DNA here is from genome assembly GCA_028688175.1 of Methanothrix sp. Lineage (GTDB taxonomy): Archaea > Halobacteriota > Methanosarcinia > Methanotrichales > Methanotrichaceae > Methanothrix. The sequence continues at coordinate 12,386 of JAQTYS010000025.1, forward strand.
AGGCGGACTCCACCTGCATGCTCATGAAGGGAAGACAGGTTCCGACAATTCTCGACACTCTGAGGTGCAAAGCCACAGCGGTGTCTTTGGAAGACCTGGTCTTTTCCGGCTTTGCAGGAGTGCTTTGTGCCGAATGCGGTGGCCCTACTCCGGGCGTGGGCTGTGCCGGGCGAGGGATTATCGCATCCTTTGAGAAACTGGAGGCTTTGAAAGCCTATGAGACCTATCGGCCGGATGTGGTCTTGTACGATGTTCTTGGCGATGTAGTCTGTGGAGGATTTGCCATGCCGCTTCGCAAAGGATACGCCGATGAAGTATACATAGTGACATCCGGGGAGAAGATGTCCCTTTTTGCCGCTCGAAATATTGCCCAGGCAGTAGCCGAGTTCAAAGGGCGGGGATATGCTCAGCTGCAAGGCTTAATTCTCAATGCTCGGGGAATTGCCAATGAATTAGAGAACGTGCAGGCTGCTGCCGCTGAGATGGATACTGTTTTGGTTGCCGAAATTCCTCGCGATCCCACCATTCAGGTGTGCGAGAGCATGAATGTCACAGTCATCGAAGGAGCACCAAATTCGGCACTGTCTATGAAATATCGAATGCTGGCACGCTTAATTGCAGGATAGATCTCCCCTGCAGTTTGCGGACCCGACAGAAAAGTTAATTATTAATCATGCAACACATAAATTACGAATATATCTTCAATAATCACCTCACCAAAACGGCCCGCACAAGAGAAGCTTCTGCGCCCTTTATGCTCAGTGGAAGGCAGATGAGAGTGTATACGCCGCTGGGGGCTGCTGAAAGATCGATGCCCTCCAGGATGAGTATATCATTTTCCAGAAGAGTGCGATGGATGGGCAGAGAGTCGTCCCCATATTTATCTACAGAGAGGTAGTCGATCCCCACCAGGCTGACCCCATCGGCAACACAAAGCCGGGCTACATCTAACGAAAGGCAGACAAAATCCTCCGAGAAGGCGGCTTGATGCATGAGCCTCTTTTGGGAATTGTCTGTCTTAAAGAGCAAAGCCTGGCCCTTGTCAATCTTGCTGCCCTGCAAGCAGCCCGACAGGACCGGTCCATCTCCGGAGACGCAGACGACCTCTGCCGACAGGATGAAGCGCTTTAGGGGATATTGATCTTGGCTCTTGCCGCTCTTTAGCAGATGGGAGGGAAAATCCAGATGAGTACCGGCATGCGATCCCAGGGCTAGGGCTGATAAATTATAGCTATCCCCTTCATTCAGCCTTGCCATCCACTCCTGGGAGAATGGCCGGTCTCCGGGATAGATGGGTGCCACCTCCAGCGGCGCACTTATATCGTAAAATTCCTTAAAATCCGATGCATGGAGCATGCAATGAAACCTTTTTTAAAACTATTTAAATGGATTTCTCAATATCTGCTCTGGCCAATTCCTGGCTATCCGCCAAAGACTTATAGCCACCAGGCCAGACTCCTGCCTATGAAGAACCTGGGCACCAGCGACCGGCTTGTCAGGGTGATAATAGCCGAAGCATGCGTTATCGCTGCATTCTTCTGGGCAAAAGGGGATCTGCAGCTTCTGCTTGTTCTGGCAGCGGCAGTAATGATGATCCCGGTGATCAAGGGAAGTTGCGGCCTGTACGAGATACTGGGCTGGAATAGCTGCGAGATTGTAAAGCGCAAGGACAAAAACATCAAGACGGCCTTTGTGGTGGCAGCTCTGCTCCTGGCCGTAGTGGGAAGCTTTGCCAGCGCTGTTCTGACCAAGAACATATTTCTAGAGGATCTGGGACAGGTAGATGAAGCCTATACTCTTGCTCTTGCGTCCACCGGCCAGGGAGAGACTGGCAATGCGACGGCGCAACAGGAAAGGCTGGAGAGGGCTTTTGCTGCCTTCCAGGACAAATATTCCCAATACAGGCCGCTGACAGTTAAATACGACGCTAATTTTACTGCTCAGATGAATAATCTATCAGAGGCAATTGCCGGATCAAAAGAAGACATGCTTCAGGGCAATCTCACCTCTGCTCACGAGGAGCTGAAGAAGATGGGGCCGATCATTGAGAAGATGCAGGACAGATAAAGATAAAAATATAAAAATTTAATACTCTATTTCCGATCCAGGACCTTGATGAGATGGTAGCCGAACTGGGTTTTTACCGGCCCCAGGATCTTGCCCTTCTCGCCCTCGAAGGCGACCTTCTCAAACTCCGGGACCATTTTGCCCTTGCCAAACCATCCCAGGTCACCGCCGCTCTTGCTGGAAGGGCACTGCGAGTACTTCCGGGCCATCTCGGCAAAGTTCTCCTGGCCCGTGGCCAGCTTTTCTGCAACTTCTTTTGCCTTCTTTTCCGTCTTACACAGGATGTGAGCAGCGTGTACTTCTTTTACCATAGGCTAGGAGTGTGTAAATCACAGAGATAAAAAGCTATTCGATGATCTCCGCTACCCGGCCCACCTGGCCGTCCTGCAGCCTCACTTTGATGCCGTGCGGATGAGTTGGGGAACTGGTCAGCAGCTCTTTGACGATGCCGCGCGTCCGCTTGCCGGTGCGCTGGTCATTCTTGAGGACGACATCCACGGTAAGGCCGGGGCGGACATCCTTGCGATTTTTTCCACTTTTTGCGGGTGACATTTAACCTCAAGTCATCATAGGTCCCAGTTCAATATCTTGAAGCCTTCAGTCTCAGCTTTAAATAATTATCGTATACTTTGGGTTCAGACTAAGAGCCAGGCAAAGTTTATCATCATTGAATGTAATAATAACTGACCAAGGAGTTTTGCTGCTTCTCGACTATGCAGAATGAAATCAAAATTGAGGAGTGGGTATGTGTAAATTGATAACGCAGATATCACCTAAAAAGCTGTTTGCCATTGTTTTTTTATTGCTGGTGGCTTTCACATTCGCAGCAGCGGCACAAGATCAGCAGTCTCCCTTGAATGACAAGGAGAAGAAGCTTGCTGATGGGATCAACCAATATCGTACACAGAACGGTCTTTCTGCCGTCCCGATCACGAACTCGCTCACTAAAGTCGCCAGAACACACATTGTTGACCTCAATACATATCATCCCGACACGAAAAACTATGGAAATGGCGACTGCAATACCCATAGCTGGTCTAATAAAGGTGATTGGACCGCGGTATGCTATACCGGTTCTGCCCAACAATTGCAGATGCATAACAAGCCTGGTGAGATAACCGAAAGTTATGATAGTAATGGTTACGAAATAGCATCTTGGAGCAGTGGCGAGGCAACTGCAGAAGGTGCTATTGATGGGTGGAAGAGCAGCAGCGACCATAGCGATGTCATCCTGGAACGCAACATATGGGTGAATTCAGCATGGAAGGCTATGGGGGTTGGCATCGATGGCAACTATGCAGTTGTCTGGTTTGGCATGATCGCAGATCCTGCCGGAAGTGTGCCAACTGCCACTGCCAATGCAATCACCAGCGAAGATTATCCGGATGTTGTTGGGCCGGGTTGCACAAAATCGTACTGTACCGATGTCAATGTATTGCATAGATGCGATCACAATAAAGAGACAATAGAACCACAAGGTTGCTTCCTTGGTTTATTTGGGCCACCCAATGAGCAATTTCGGGTTGGCAATGGGCCTAACGCATTTGCCGATGTTTATTATGCAGAATTCAATGTGGCCATTGTCGGTGGGACTGGCCAGGCACAGGCAGCACAGGATGCGCCCAGGTTAGTGATCTTAATTGATAATACATTGAATAACGGCGTTGATCTGGCACAAGATAGCGAGGTGCAGATAAATGATAAGCCGGCAATAAGGCTGAAAGACTACAGTAGTAAGACAACCGATGAAGGAAAAGACAAATTCCTATACAAATTGCCAGTGTCCTACTTAAAAACAGGCAAGAATACGCTTAAAATCAAGCCAAACGGAGATGAATTTTCCATATACAAAATATGGATAGAGAATGCAAAAGGAGAGCGGATTTGGCGAGAGAAGAATGATCCGTGCTCATATCAGAGCGTATGCAAATTTGATGTCAGGTATAATCCGGATCAACTTGCATGTGATTTTACAGCAACTCCACAGGTATGCAAAGAGAAAAAAGGATCGGGCAAACCTTGCGATAAGAACTTCGAATGCATGTCGGGAGGATGTTCTGCAAGCCACACGTGCACCTAAGGCACATTATCAATCCCCGGATTTCAATGCCAGGTTAGCGAGATGCCGCTAAGATAGAAAATGGCAATCATAACCGGCTGGTGGACCAGGTAGACGGCCAGCGAGTTTCGTCCCAAGAATGAAAGGGCGCGCACAAGAGATGACCCGGCAAGATCCGGCACCGAAATCCTGCGCCTATAGCCGGGATAGAGCAGGCTGCCCAGGCCCATCCCCACCAGAATCACCCCAAACCAGGGAAAGACGGGAAAGTAGTCAACCGAATAAAAATCAGGTGGCATTAGCCCCAGCCAGAGCAGCCAGGGAAAGCTGACGCGGATGTTTTGCAGAGATATTCCCAATAATATAAATAATAATCCAAAAATGAAGTTCGCCCTGCGCATCCGGAGAAAAGGATAGGCCAGCAGCAGCGAGAGGCCGATGAGGTGCAGTACTCCGAAGACGATGAAGCCTCTGCCGATGAATAAGTAGGTGACGACGCTTACCCCCAGGGCCAGGCCCAGTATCCAGGCACTCCGCTTCAGGAGGTGCGAGAGATATCCATCCTCTTCTCCCAGCAGCCGGGATCGGGAGTGGCTCAGGGTGAGGGAGAGGCCAACCAGGAGAAGAAAGAGCGAGGCACTGAGCCGGGCCACTGCCAGCCAGAAGCTGGAGGAGACATTTATCACGTAGACTGCAAAATAGTTAAGATCAAATATCAGGTGATAGAGGACCATCAGGACGATGGCCACCCCTCGCAGCAAATCCACCTCCCAGAAACGGGCCGGCGTGCTCTCGACCATTTTAGGATATTTAGTTGACTTGCGTAATAATTGTTCTGCCATTGTTTATTGATTTTGACCCCAACTGTTATGGGAAGCCATTAAGAATCTGCATCAAATGGATTATATATCTCTA
>JAQTYS010000248.1 GCA_028688175.1 Methanothrix sp.
TCCTAATCAGAAACCATGATATCAAAACGTTGGAGCGAAGGTTAAGATGAGGCTTGTAGCCGGTAGAGAGTTAGAAGCCCTTTGCCGAAATCCTCAAGTGCTTGCCTGGCAGCTCTTGCCGATCGGCTCGGCTTTTGCAGAGTAAGAATGCCCCCGAAAAATAGATAGGAATAAGAGTTATGGTGGTGCTATCACAGGGTAAACCTGTAGGCTGCGCCGCTAACGAATGTGCCGGTCTCTTCGTAGCTCTGTCCGTTCTTGCTTATCACTATGTTATGCCACATGTCGCCAGGCACCCGGAAATTGTATACGCCGTCGAGAATATCGGAGACTTTCCCCTCAGTTCCTATGTAATTTCCATCCAGATAGACATCATATCCCATAAGCCAGCTTGACCGCAGGGTTACAGTCGATGTGCCCGAGTAGGATGTCGCGGTCATAGATGTTGATCCGGTATAAGGTCCCTGATCTGTCCAGCGGCCCGAGCTTGCGGGGTAAACATAGATGTAAATGTAGTTGCTCCACCCGCGAGAGTTGTACTGCAATATGTGCCAGCCAGGAGTATCTGCATTGAACCATTTCTTTTGCCATCCCCCGGAAGCAATCCCCAGGTAATTAACGCTGAGCCGTCCGCTCGGATACCACTCATAAAACCATACCGGACCTGAGCTGGTGGTCTGCAGCCACATCGGCAGCCAGCTGCTCAGTAGGCAGCCTGCAATTGTCTGAGGAACATATGATACGTAAAGCTTGTTTGTTGCGACAACGCCTTGCGGCAGCACCATCATGGACTGAGTGGGATTGCCTGCTGAGTACTGAGTATTTTTGACCTCGCCTGTGTACTGCCCACCTGCAAACTGCATTGAAGAAGCCGCATTGTCTGCATTAGCCAGGTCGGCTGCATAAGCTGCACCAGATGCAATCATGCCCCTGCCGGTCTCTGCAGTGGGCGGAGACTGAGCATAAGAGGAATCCAGGGTAGGTGTGGAGAGGCCAAGTTCTTGCGGGCTGTTTGGCTGTACAGGAACAGGAGCTCCGGAAGGTACTGTCGATGAGTATTGATCTGATGAGAAAGCTTCATTCGAGTATTGGCTATCCATGTAGGTCTGACCAAAGTTTTGCTGGCCCTGGGCAGATATCGCCGTAATGAGTAAGAATAGGCTCATTACGGCCAAAAAAGCAGTCTTAATCATATTACACTCCCCCTTGCAGCCGGTGAAAGGCTGTGATAATCAATATGAGTTCTGTTGATGATGTAAAAAACCTTTGTTTATATGACTCTCATAAAAAAACCCGGGCGGGAGATGTGCGCCCGCCGGATCACTCCAATAGACTCAATGCAAAATTTTGTTACAGCTCCACCATCTTGGCGCTGGTAACTCCCGGCACAGCGCACAGCTTCTTCATGATCTCGTCGGTTGCCAGATGATCCACGCTCAGCACCATGAGCTGCGGGAGGCCAGCCGCTATGCGGCCCACATGCATTCCGCCGATGTTGATCTCACCCTCACCCAGAACCACGCAGCACGGGCCGATGATATTGGGCCGGTCCTCGATGATGGCCAGCACCATGTCGCCCTCAGTGGGGATGTAGGTATGATATTCGTTGAGCTGAACGATGCGCTTCTCTTTGTTTCCGGAGACCGTGCCCTGCACGACCGTCACCGAGCCGCTCTTGGTCAGCTTCATGGTTATGGAATTGCTGTATCCGTTAGCAGATTCAGTCTTGCTCTCCAGGAGCTTGACTCCCATCTCCTTGAGTGTCCTCTGGGCATTGACGAAGTTGACGAACCCATCTCCCATGAGGCAGCCGAGCAATCCGACGATGGCAGATATAGTCACCGGCCTGGTGTCCTTCTCGGCCAATGTTCCGCTGTAAATCAGCTCCAGAGACTCAAAGCCCGTTCCCACTAGCTGCCCAAGCAAAGCGCCCATCTTCTCTGCCAATTTCATAAACGGCTCCATGACAGCCAGAGTCTCAGGAGAGATAGCCGGCATATTGATGGCATTGGTGGGTAGGCCCCCTCTGGCGATGGCCAGAATCTGATCAGCCACAGCCAGGGCCACATTGACCTGCGCCTCGGCAGTCGAAGCACCCAGATGGGGCGTGACTATGATCTTCTCTTGATCCAGCATGGGATTTCCGGTAGGAGGCTCCTTGGTGAAGACATCTACGGCAGCACCTGCCACCTTTCCGTCCGCTACCGCTTTGGCCAGAGCGGCTTCATTGATGATCCCGCCACGAGCGCAGTTGACGATGCGCACTCCGGGTTTCATGATATTGAACTCTTCCTCGTCGATGAGGTTTCTCGTCTCGTTGGTGAGTGGCGTATGCACGGTGATGAAGTCGCCACCGCGAAGGACCGTCTCCAGATCACCCATGGTGATGCCCATCTCACGGGCACGCTCCTCTGTTACAAAGGGATCATAAGCCAGAATTTGCATGCCAAAGGACTTCATGCGCACTGCCACTTCCGCTCCTACCCGGCCAAGGCCCACCACGCCCAGGGTCTTGTTAAAGAACTCAACGCCGGTGTATTTCTTGCGGTTCCATTCGCCTTTATGAAGCGCTGCATTAGCCTGGGGGATATTTCGAGCTAAAGACAGCATCATGGCTATGGTGTGCTCGGCGGCAGAGATGGTGTTTCCGCCGGGAGTATTGAGCACGATGATGCCCCGTTTTGTAGCGGCCTCCACATCCACATTATCAATGCCTACTCCCGCCCTGCCAATGACCTTAAGCCGGTCTGCGGCTTTAATGACATCAGCAGTGACCTTGGTTCCGCTGCGGATGACCAGAGCATCGTAATCCTTTATCTTCTCGATAAGCTCTTCTGGAGATAGATTGGTGATGACATCAACGTCTGCTCCCGACAAAAGCCTCTTTACGCCTTCTTCGGCCAACGAATCACTGACAAGAACCTTCATGAGCATTCCTTCTGCACGGCTAAAGATCTACAAGGATTTGATTCTTTCGAGAGCGCGACCACTCAACTCTTGACAATTCGTATCCTCCTCTGACCGCTCACGATTCTTTTCAGAGCGTAAAGGCTGCCGGCCAAAATCAGCAGAATCAACCCCGTCGCTACCAGATACAGCCACGGGAAAGATGAATCCTCGCCCACGTAAATCAGTACTGCAAGATCCTGGCTTCTTATCTCTCCATCCTGCCCGTCCCGGTAGGATATCCGGCAGGGCAAGGCATAGTAACCTGATGTTGTATTTTCGTCCGTGAATATCGAGAGTCTCAGGGAAGCGCTCTCTCCCGGAGATAAGCTTGCCTTCTCCTGGTCGTTTTCAACCATGAGAAACGGAACGGTTGGGCGGGCCTGCAATTGAATATCTCGTGCCGGCAGATCGCCCCGGTTGGCTAAAACGATTCTCAAGTTCGATTCAATTCCTGGAAGTGTCTCGCCCTCCAATTCCTCCTGCTCGATCTTCGGACCCTGTACCACCTTCACCTGCAATGGCAGCTCTTGCACAGCTCTTTCATAGGCAAAGGCAAAATTGGGAATGTTCTTATCCCCAGAGATCGTCACCTGGGAGAGTCGGGAATAGTTGAGATACAGCTGCAGTGGATAGATTCCCAAGGCAGCGCTCTCTGTTTGGGCCATGAACTGCACAGTTGTATTCTCCCCAGCGGCTAGAAGGCCCACATTCTGCGGCCCGGAGAATATCCTGATTCCCTCGTCAGCGCTGCGCAGTCTTGCCACGATATTGCGGGCACTTCCTTTATTGAACCCAGGCTCAACCGACTCGTTTTTAGGCGAAGCATTGTTTTGCAGCACAACGAAAATGCTGGATGGACGGCTATCTTCCAGATTGCCTTGGATCGATGTGATTTGCAGACGAGGGCCCTCGTCGAGACTTCCATCTGCGTTGCTGGAAAAACCGGTCGGCAGAAAAAGAACGAGCAAAAGGAGAAGAAGGAGAAGAAGGAGAAATGGGCAGAGGACCCTTGCAGCTTTCATCAATCCTGGTAGGCAACTGTACCTTTTTATCTCTGCTGGCTGAAGCTTGCGCCAACGGGTGCGTCGTCGCCTTTTCACTCTGCAGCGGCGATTTGCAGAGCTTCTTTTGCGGCCAGACCCTTGTGCACTACCC
>JAQTYS010000249.1 GCA_028688175.1 Methanothrix sp.
TTCGCTCTTCCCTGACACGGGCCACCTCTTTTCTCAAGAATTCATCGCTGTTTTGCAAATGCATTTCAATCTCTTCATCTTCTGAGCGCCATGGGGGGCTGACCAGGCAAATGAATTTAAGAATTACGTCTCCCGTATTTTGAATATATTGCCATGAGCCGGGTGGAATTAGGACGGCCTGGCCGGCTCGAACCAGGGACAGCTCGGTATCGATGTGCATCTCACCCTCACCCTCCAAGATGAAGTAGACCTCAGTAGATGTTTTCAGCCGATGAGGAAGGGATGTCGCGCCGGGCTGCAAGATCGCATGAGCAATGCTGTAGGGGAGATCCAGCCCCTCCCGTTCAGGGTGAAGTAGCTCCCCGATAAGTGTATTATCCATCGCCCGAAAATATCTGCATTTTGCCAAATCTCTTATGATCATCTATTCTGGATTAACATTACTACTACAAGAAGGTCACTATGCAAATTTATTCTGCTGACCTCGATTCCAATTCGTATCATACCTACCCTATCTAAACCGCCTTCGCAGATCCTGCATAATTATATTTTTTGGTCAGATGTCAAAAAAAAGTTGATAGGATAGCATTTATCATAGTTGAGATAAGAGAAACAGCGAATGCGCCTGATAGAGATATTTTACTCCATACAGGGTGAAGGCCCGGCCATGGGAAGGTCCGCCACCTTCGTTCGGCTGGCCGGCTGTAATCTTCGTTGCCAGGGATGCGACACGGACAACCGGACCATCCAGGAATTATCTGTGGAAGAGGTGATGAAAGGCATCTTATGCAGAATGGTAGTCATCACCGGAGGAGAGCCTACCTTGCAAATGGAGCAGATGTCGGAATTGATATCATTATTGCACAGCCAGGGAAATGAGATTCATATTGAGACCAACGGCACTAATCCCATTCCAGAAGAGACTCTGAAAAAGATCCGCTACGCTGTAGTCAGCCCCAAGCGGGGATCTAACTTCCATCTCGACTTTTGGGCCGGGAAAAAGAATGTCCACCTCAAATTTATATTAGGCAAAGCACCCTGGTGCTGGACCTCAGAACTATTGCAGGATATTATCCCCGCCCTGGAAAAAGAGAGGACCTGGATTATGGCCTACGGCACAGATCAAAATATGCCGCAAGCCCGGGCAGCCTGGGACCTGGCGCTGAGCCTGGGCATCAATTACTCTGACAGACTGCACATCCGCCTGTTGAGAAGATAGATAAAATTGGATCATCAAAATAGTTGAGGGGATGGATCCGCCCGCCGGGAGTAGTCAAAAGAGAGTTTGGCCGGGCGGTCTAAAGCATAGTAGCACCAGCGACTATGAGTAGATTTGCCGCGCGGAGTGAAAGTAATGAGAATCATAGAGATCGAGATTATGGGAAAAGGAAAGGCCCTGGCAAAGCTGGACGAAAGAAATCCCAAGACAAGAGAAGCATTCTTTGATGCTCTTCCCATTGAAGGTGTAGCCAACCTCTGGGGCGAGGAGGTTTACTTTGATGTGCCTTTGCAGATGGACAACGAGAATCCGTCACCCACTGCAGCTGCAGGCGATGTTTGCTACTGGTCGCCAGGCCCTGCCTTTTGCATCTTCTTTGGCAAGACCCAGCCCTATTCATCTGTGAACCATATCGGAAAGATCACACAGGGATTGGAGATATTCAAACATGTATCCAGCGGAGATAGGATTGTCCTTAGAAAACTATAAATAACAAAAAATTATGCGCTTTGATATCATGCGCACATATTTTTCTTCAATTAAGCTGCTTGAAGCATTGATCAAGCTCAAGCAGTCATCTTAGCCGTAGCAATATATTTGATGAGTTGCGGGCTAATCCTGGCTTTCCTGGCGACATTGTCTATGCTGGCACCATTGCTTGCGAGAGACCGGATCTCTCTGATAACAGCATCTTCGATGGTGAAGTACTCATCGAGATCCTTGCGATGACCCCATACATCTCCTTCCAGTAGTTTGATACCCTGTATATCCAGGAATGCCTCAATGGCTTTGGACATGGTTCTCAAGTAGGATGGCGGGACTTGCACCATCTGAAGTCGAGGAGCTTTCTGAAGCAGATTGAGGAAGTCTGCGTTGGACGCTCTAAATGCAAGATGGACTGCTTTTTCATTCGGTCTTATCGAGTTGATCTCTTCACGGGAACTGATTATTCGTATCTTCATGAGTTACCACCAATTCTAAATTAATTATACACTCAATCGTCGTTCAACGTATTTAAGTTTTTCTATTTTCAACAAATGACGTAAAGAATTATTCCATTCCTGAGGACAGGCAATGTTGCGCTCCGCGAAAATAGATTTTATCTGTGAGAAGAAATGCCAGAGCCTGCGCGATTGTCTCTTAAGGGCAATGGCAATAATCGCACCAATAGCAAAGCAGGAAGAAATTGGGCTGAAATCCTGAAGCAAAAAAGTGAAAAGAACTGACCCTAGATGAATGAGAATGGCTACTTTCTGCGCTTGACCACCACTATCTTTTCCCCACCTGTCTCTGGCTTATCTAAATATTCCATACCCACCTTTTTGACCTTGGGCTTCCAGATTTCAGCCGGCATCCATGCAGGTGCATCCTTTGGTTTCTTTATTTGCACACGCTCGCCAGTGAAAATATGCACCTTCTTTGTGCCTCGTTCCCGAAGTCGGATGTCCGTGTGACCACGATTGGCAGCCTTCAAAGCAGCTTGTCTCGGCGCTTTCCCGGTAAAGACTCCGATCTCGTTACCATCCTTATCCCGCAGGGCAAAATTCCTCATCTCTTTCTCAGCCAAACAATCCCTCCTTGACCAAAGACCACTAAGCATTGAAAGGACTACTTGTATAAATTGGTTCCGTTTAAATTATAGGATTGCGAAGGACGGATTTCGCTGACCGCGGGTCAGCGAGAGTTTCGACGAGAAGTCGAAACATCGGTAAGTCCCCATCCTTCCGGGTGATCTCGCTAACTCTGCAGAGTTTGCGGGAGTTGCGATGCAGTCGCAACGGATGAAAGCAAAAGTCCTTTGCCATGATTACTTTCGCACCGCTCTCAACTGATATAAATATTAGGTGTGCATATCTGTATTCTTATGATGATCAGCTACAAGTATCCCATCTTCCCGAACAAGATCACCCAATGGAAGTTGGCCGAGAATTTGGATGCTTGCAGGTGGCTCTATAATCGGCTTCTCGAAGATTTGAATGGTGCTAAAGAGAAAGGCATCAAGCTCAAGACTTATGATACTCAGAACATGATTCCATATATTAAGCTTGAGAATCCAAAGCTGAATCTGGTCTATTCCAAAGTTCTTCAGATGGTGAATTACACTCTTTGGTCTAATTTCAAGGGACTGGCAGCGTCCAAGATGAATGGTCGAAAGATCGGTCATGTCCGTTTCAAAGGATATGGCTGGTATAACACTCTAAATTACAACCAATCAGGCTTCAAAATCGATCAAGATCATAGTATATTACATCTCTCCAAAATCGGAGACATGCGGATCAAGATCTATCGAAATATCGAAGGTTGCATCAAAGCCGTCATAATCAAGAGAGAAGGCGAGAGATGGTTCGCCATAGTCCAGGCCGATCAGGAACAACAGCCGTTACCGGAAACTGGAGAAGCAGTAGGTCTGGATGTCGGTTTGACTTCCTTTGTGGTTGATTCTGTTGGCAATGAGATCGAGAATCCAAGATGTGCAGAACAGTCCGAAGATAAGCTTGTCGGACTGCAAAGAAAGCTAGCCAGAGCAGAGAAGGGATCGAAAAATTATGGGGTAATCAAGGGTAAGATTGCCAAGCTGCATAAGAGAATCAACTGCCAACGAGATGATTTCCTGCATAAGCTCTCTCGGATATATGTCAATAACTTCGATATAATTTGCGTTGAGGATCTTGATGTTAAAGGTCTGAAAGAGAAAGGCCCTAATAATGGTATGCATCGCAGCATCCATGATGCATCCTGGTCAAAGTTCATTTTCATGCTTTCGTACAAGGCTCAGAGTGCTGGTCGAAAGCTGATAAAAATAGATCCCAGGAACACCACTCAAAGGTGTTCTGCTTGTGGAAGCATCGTAAAGAAAGATCTGTCCGTCCGAGTACATG
>JAQTYS010000250.1 GCA_028688175.1 Methanothrix sp.
GTCATCAGGTCTTTCCAGAACAGGGTTTTGCCCTGCCCGGCCTCTTGTTGGTGGGTGCCGATTCGCATTCCTGTACCTATGGAGCCCTGGGGGCCTTTGGCACCGGCGTGGGAGCAACGGACATGGCCGAGATCTATTCTCGGGGGCGTTTGTGGTTCAAGGTTCCAGAGACCATAGCCGTACGAGTGTCCGGCGTGCCCAAACCGTCCGTATCCGCCAAGGACATTGCACTGATGATAATCGGCAAGCAAGGCGCGGATGGGGCGACTTACAAGACTGTAGAGTACATCGGTCCGGCCATTGAGGCTCTGAGCATCTCCGGAAGGATGACGCTGTGCAATTTAGGTGTAGAGATGGGGGCCAAAGCGGCCATAGTTCCGCCTGACAAGAAGACGCATGCCTGGCTGGCTGGCAGGGCGCGGCAGCCTTACAAGTCGGTTCACTCTGATCCGGATTCATATGATTACGAATACGAATACGACATAACCGATTTGGAGCCGCAGGTGGCTGTGCCCTACCGGGTGGATAACGTCAAACCGGTCTCGGAGCTGGAGGGCCTGGAGGTCGATCAGGTCTTCATAGGCACCTGCACTAACGGAAGGCTGGAGGATCTGGAGACGGCGGCCCGCATCCTCAGAGGAAAGCGGGTTGTTGCCAGAACTCTGGTCATCCCAGCCTCACGAGAGGTCTTGCTGGAAGCACTGCAAAGCGGCACCATCCAGACGCTGGTGGAAGCAGGAGCGATGATCGGGCCGCCGGGATGCGGGCCCTGCCTGGGGGCGCACATGGGCGTCCTGGCAGATGGTGAGGTCTGTGTATCCACATCCAATCGCAACTTCCCGGGAAGAATGGGCAAAGGCGGACTGGTTTATCTGGCAAGCCCGGCCACCGCGGCTGCCTCGGCCCTGAATGGCTATCTGACTGTGCCGGAAATCAGCGGATAGAGGAGATGGAGCCCCTGGCGAAGATGAGATTTGATCTGCATGTGCATTCCAACTGTTCCGATGGCCGCGATGATGTCAAGACCATCCTGCGCGCGGCAGCAGGGCGGGGATTGGCAGGTATTTCCATAACCGATCACGACACACTGCAGGGCTCCTTGAAGGCCCTGAAGATCATCCGGGAGGAGAAGCTCGATCTGATCCTCATCCCCGGAGGTGAGGTCACCACTGATGAGGGGCATCTGCTGGTTTTGGGAGTACAGGAGCTGCCGCCCCGAGGCTTAAGCCCGGAAGAGACATCGGATATGTCCCGCGAGCAGGGTGGCATCACCATCGTCCCCCATCCTTACCATCCTTTCCGCCATGCCATTGGCCGCATACCGGATTGCGATGCAGTGGAGGTCTACAACTCCAAGCACCTCTTCGGCATAGCCAACGCCCGCGCTCGCCTGGGGGCAAAAAAGCGCCATCTCCCCATGGTGGCGGGAAGCGACTCGCACTTTGCCGCTACGGTGGGTTTGGGTGTGACTGAGATTGAGGCGGCGGACGCAGAGGAAGCGGTGGCAGCCATCCGGGCCGGACAGACGCAGGTGGTGGGCAAGCGGACGCCGCCACGGTTCTTCATCGGCAATACCGTGCAGTCGATATGCCTGATTGTGAGGAAGAGGGTGAGGAGAGGGCGGAAGGTTTAGGTCAATGAATGCGCCTGAGGCCAAAAAGTCTATCCGTTGGAAAGGCAAAATTGAAAGCAATGACTACTCTTCATTATAAAATTCTTCTCCGAAAAGAAGAGGATGGGACATACACTGTGATTGTGCCATCGCTTCCCGGCTGCCTCACCTTTGGGCACACCGTCGAAGAAGCTCTTGAAATGGCAAAGGAGGCCATAGAGGGCTTCATTGAATGCATGATCGCCCGTGGGGAGGAAGTACCGATCGAAACCGATGATGCAATGATATGCACCGTTGCTGTTGAAGCTAATGCCTAAACTGCCTTGTATCTCGCCTGAAAAGCTGGGCAGAGTCCTGGAAAAATGCGGTTTTGAACTGGAGAGGATTAGGGGCAGTCATCACTACTATCACAACCCTGAAACTAAAAAATCGACATCAGTACCTTTTCATGGTAAGGATGTTCCCAAAGGCCTCTTGAACGAGATTTTGAAGGAGGCAGGGATAAGTCGGGAAGAGTTCTTTGAATGTCTCTGGGGCTAATGTCTATCATGGAGGGAAAGAAGCTCTATCTGCCCATGGTGGCGGGAAGCGCCTCGCACTTTGCCGCTACGTTTGGCTTGGGTGTGACTGAGATTGAGGCGACGGACGCTGAAGAAGCGGTGGCTGCCATCCGGGCTGGGCAGACGTGCGGGGTGGGCAAACGGACGCCGCCGTGCTTCTTTATCGGGAACACGGTGCAGTCGATATGCCTGATTGTGAGGAAGAGGGTGAGGAGAGGGCGGAAGAGGTAGAGGACAAGGAATGAGCCTAGAGCCGCGTGCTTCGTTTAGCCGGATTCCAGAAACATCCGAATCTTCAGTTTCTAGTATCTGTTAATCAGAATTATTTTGCATCAACGTTTGATTGTATGATACCCTTGATAATCAGTCTCAAGAAAATATGAAATCTGGGAGAGGGTTCACTTCATCCCTAACCGAAAGGATGGGAAATTCGTGACCCTCCGCACTCCCGTTGTATTAAAAATGAACCAGAAAGTCATGCTCAATTAAAGCTTATCGATTTTAGCAAAACCTGCGGCGGCGCCTTGCATGCCCCGATGCTTGCATCGGGGTGCTCCGCCGCCGTTTGACTTCATGTTACAAATTTCAAAATTCAGCACAAATATATGTGCTAAATAATTTAAAATTTTACATTCTAAGATCAACAGATAATATTAAAAACGTTAAAGATATTAGCGATTGGGTATTGCCAAGCATGTCATATTTGATTTTCGATAAAAAGAAGGGATAAATTAATGGAAACGTCTTCAAATCATAAAATATATTCAGTTACGGATTTACTCGATCGATCTGAAATAGCAAGAAGAATTGCTGGAAAAAAGGAACTTTTATTCCAAATGATGGAGACTGATATATCAAAAGATGTTAGACAAATGGCTCCTCATGATGCTCTATCGTTTTATCTAGTAAGAGCAGGAAAACGTGATAGGAGAATATCACTGAGTGCTACGATGGTATTGCAGCGTCTTGATTAGATTTCTTCGAGGAGAGAAATATGACGGATTCGATATAGATAGTGTTGTCACACCAATTGCATTAAATGCAGTCGAAAAGAGCATTGTTAAGTTCTACGCTGACGAGGCTGTTATCCGTGAGCTTTCTCAAGCAATTACAGATCAGATTTCTGGTAATTCCCCTATTGGCAGAATTGTACGAGGAGAAGTCTCCCAAAACACAAAATGGCTGCAGAAAGAAGTCAGAGATCTTATAAGTACGAACTTGGGAGGAACGATTTCTACAGATGTGGGTGAGAAGATCATTCAAAATGTGGATGTTTTTATTCATTCAACTGCAGGAAATTTGATTGTGTCTTCATTGAGCAAATTATTAGCAACTAGTGCTGGATCGATGCTTTTGGCTAAGATGGCGGTGATAGTTGGACATGTTGTTGTCTCAAGCGCATTTCACACAATGATGGTCGCAGCAATTAAAAAGATTGGCGTTACTGTTTTGGTTAAAACTGCTGTAGCCAAGGCTATTGTAGCTGTATTAGCATTGATAGGCATATCATCGATTGCGATTCCGATATGGGTGATTGTTTTGCCGATAATGGCTGTTCTTTTGGATCATGAGTATAAACATCTACCAGAAAAACTTGCTACAGAAGTTCCGCGTGAAGTGACTCAGGTATTACGAGGCAAATTTGACGAAATGAACCAGCAAATTACAGAAGCACTTGTAAACGGGGTTTTCGACGAAATTCTCTCAGAATCTATCACACTCAAACAGTCAAATTTATATCCAAATACATCAGGAAATGAGACTCTACCTCTAATCGCACCAGTAAAGCAATTATCTAACCTTAACTCCGCACTTTAGGGAATAAATTTAGTTCCATTTTCTTATCAAGCATCTCTAACTTTTTCGGAACCTCTGAAATCAAATTGCAGTCGTCTAATTCAACCAAATATACTTTGCTTAACT
>JAQTYS010000251.1 GCA_028688175.1 Methanothrix sp.
TCCGTCATGACCCGGTACTGGTCAATCTCAGTTTGCTTCAGGCCCGTCAGGAACTGCTCGGCCATATCGCGAATATCCCTGGAACGGGTGATAGCCCGACCGACGACGAGGATGTTCGCGCCTGCTGCCAGAGCCGCGCCCTCGGTATCCACCCGAATGCCGCCAGCCACAGCCACCAGCAGCTTGCGCCCTTCTTTGGCCAGGGCCTTGATCTCGCCGATATTGCTCCAGGCGTGCGCGCTCTTCTCCATGTCTATTGCCCGGTGCAGCTCGACCACATCCGGCAGAACTTCGAGGCCCTTCAGGACGGCCAGCGGATCAGACACATTGAGCATATCGATGATGCTATAGATGCCGGTCTTCCTGGCTTCCCGGATGGATAGCTCGATCGTCTTCTTAGGTGCCAGGCCTGATATGACCACAGCGTCTGCCGCGGCGTCCGCTGCCAGGCGCACCTCCAGGTTTCCAGTATCCAGAGTCTTCAGATCCAGGATGATAAAGGCACCCGGCCTTATGGCACGAATTTCCTTGACAACGCTCATGCCCAGCATCTTGACCAGAGGCGTTCCCACTTCGATGAGAATGTGATCGCTCTCCGGCAGAGCGGCAAGCACCCGGCGCACCTCAGCCAGATCCACCAGATCAAAGGCCACCTGCAAGTATGGCGGATCCCAGAGCCGGGTGACCCGGAATCCCATGATGGGATGAGTAGAGCGGTCCTTCTCGTAAAGCATCAGATTTACATCAGGGAATCCGGCCATAGCCCTCTCCAGGGCCAGCTTGGTAGCCCCGTAATTGTAGCGATAGATAGCATCGTAGTCTTTTGCCTGGGGATGAATAAAGACGGATACGATTATCAGCAGCTCTTCGGCCTTATCCTTGGGAATTATGCCTTCAGCTACCGCATCCGCCACTGCTTTGGACACGGCCATCTGGGCCGGCCCGAAGATCTGGGCGGCTTGATCCATATTCTTCACGGTAACTTTGGGAACGATAAGAGTGGACGGCTTGGGCGGCAGATTGGGCCGGATAACACCTAAGACGGGCGTATGCCCTGCCGAAAGCTGCGCAAGGCCAGAGGCAAAGGCCGTGGCCACCGGTCCCTCCTTATCTCCAATAATCAGATCGATATGAGCAATCTCAGGCTCCTTTCCTATGAGAGCCTCTCCAACTAAAAACAAAAAGATTCACCTCGAAATTGAGGTGATCCATCTCTCTATTTTAATCCTTTCTCACGAGGCGCGACAGCTCAAATGAGCTGCCAGTAGATAAGAGGGGCCAGCGCCATCAGCGTCAGGCCGGTGGCCAGCCTCATTCCTACCCTATGATCCTTGCGAAAAGCGTCCACCTGTTCGGGACTCATGCCCAGAGCAATTGCCCCACCCAGGATGATGATAGGCAGAATTACCCCCAGATTGAAGAAAAACAGATAGGTAGAACCTTCAAAGTAGCTTCTCTGTGAAAAAAGATCCAGTATCGCGAGGTAGACAGCCCCCACACAGGGAAGCTTAACCAGTGAGAAGAGAGCTCCTATAATAAAATACGAGCTGAATCGGCCTTTATCAATTCCAGCCTGGAAGTACTTGAAAGCCCAGTCCGTGCGAAAGATGGATGGCCTTCCCTGCGAGAGCCGCAACGCATCCCAGACCTGAGAGAGTCCGGCCAAGAGGAGAAAAACAGTCAGAATATAGCGAAAAGATGCTGCTATCGCCTCAGTCTGCATGAGCTGGCGCATACCCAGGCCAAAGAGAAAGTACATAGTAAAGATGCCCAAGGAGAAGAAAACCACCATCATCACCAGCTCGCGCCTCTTTCCCGCAGAAGAAAGAACCGAGGCCGCCAGGAAGACCAGGATGCCCAGCAGACAAGGATTGAAGCCGGCTACAAGGCCTGCTACCAGAACGACTGATATAGTGTAAAGTGATATCTCCTGCAAGTTAAAGCTCGGACCGTTGGCAGCAGCGCTCAGGTTCTGCTCTGCACTCTCATTGCCGGGCAGGGTGAAGGCCGCTGGAATATCGGCGGTCTGATTGGACAGAGCGCCTTTGATGAGGCTTTCCAGCAATACATTATCCTTCTCATAATCCCGATAGTTGATCACCTGCATTCCGATTATGATAGCAGGAACATCCTTGGCGCGATACTGCTTGATGATACGATGTCCTTCCTCAGAATAATAGTAATAACTGGTTATATTGATCGGCACATCCTGTCCGACCTTATCCAATGTTCTCTCTGCTGCTGCGCATTTCGTGCATCCCGGGGACTTAATGAGTATAACCTCGGCAGCATCTTTTCCCGCAACTGCAGAGCCACTGGAAAGCAGCAGAGCTGCGCTTGCCAGCAAGATGAACGCAAGAACGAGGCTTACAGCCGCATTACGAGACATGCCAATGCGCATAATCGACCTATGGAAGGAAGGAGTATAAAATCTCCCTGATCAGAAGAACCGGACCTTTGGCAGGGGAATACAGTCTACATCCCCTGCCAAAAAAGCTTGCCATTCTCTTGCATTCACTCTGTTTCATACTCGAGAACAGGCCCTTCTCCAGAAGATCCGCTAGATGCGAATCCCACAGATGCGTCATCCTCTGCTACGATTACTATGGAGTAGCCGCACCCTTCAGTGCAGGTCTCGACTGCGTTCTTGACGAGAGATGTTACATCCAGGGTATAGCTTCCCTCTTTCTCAATATTCAAAGATGGAGAGGATACCTCGGAATCATAATCAGCCTTATCATACCAGGTTGTGGTATCAAGAGTCTCCCCGTGCTTATAGTAAGCTTTTACTTTACCGGGCTTGTCCACCTGGGCTACATCAAGAGTCAGCGTTGCCGCAGCAATCTGTTCCGGCTGGAAGATTCCCTGGCTGCCGAACATATTAATAACGCTCAAATAGACCAGCTTTTCTGGTTCGTTGCCCTGAGAAGCTGCCCAGAGCAAGTCGCTATCTGCAAAGCTCTGGTTGGCATTGTTCGCATCCACATAGGTCTCGACATCCATCTGGGCTGTAAAGCTCCCGGCGATGGCAGTTGCCGCCAGAAGCAGAAATATGCCCATAAGTGCATACAAATATCTCAAAGTCATTCCTCCACTGAATAATAGCTGTGATCAAACCAATAAAAAGACGTACGTTCATATGGAGCTTATGTAGGCAATCCATTCCCCACATGATCCGTGAAATATCAGAGATCCTCCTTCCTAAACGTCCACGCCCCTTCAATCGTCACCTTCTTCGCCGCCCGTCCCAACCTCGCATCCAGAATCAGCTCGCCAATCTCCTCCTTCATGACCCTGGCGATACCGATGATAGATGTTGTTGGCCGGGCGTTCACATCCACGACCCAGGGCCGCTCCCCCAGCACAAAGTCGATTCCCGCGTATCCGGAAAGAGACAGGGCGTCTGCCGCTCTTCTTGCCTCTGCCAAAATTTCGGCGGCGCGGGGGGTGTTGTAGGGCACCTGGCTTCCCTGATAGCTCATCCCATCACCCTGAAAGTCGATGAGCTGACGGTTGATGGTAAGCGGCAAAAAGCTGCCACTGCTCGCAATGAAGCTGGCGGATAGATGCAGCCCCTCATGGTAGCGAGTAACAATCTCATCGGGACCAGCCCGAGCAAAAGAGGTAACCCGCACTCCCTCCGAGCCGCAGCCTGTGCGTGGCTTTACCACATAGCGATGACAGCCCTGCTCTACAGGATCAGGCCTCTCCACGATCTCGGCTACAGGTACTCCCGCCCGCGCCAGTGCCTGGGTGCACAGCAGCTTGTCGGCGGCCAGACGCGCGGCATTGGGACTTGACCCCAGATTTAGCATGTTTTTTTCCAGGATCTCCAGAAAGTGCGGCTGTATGCCATCCGGGGCTATCAAGAGTCCGGCGTCAGCTTTCCTGGCCAGGGTGCCTGCAAACTCCTCTTCACCCTTAATGAGAATGGGTCGGCCCGCTTCGATAATGGGCCCGGATGTGGGATAAAAAACCTCATGCCCGGCCCTCTCGAAACTGCTAGCCAGGGTAGCGAGCATGGCCCGCCCCTCCAGCTCACATGTACCGCCCAGGCCAAGAGCAGAGGCATACT
>JAQTYS010000252.1 GCA_028688175.1 Methanothrix sp.
GGTGAGATAGATGTGGCTGATGTAGGTCCACTGGGCGCTGTCCTCCGGATAGTAATCCACCAAACCGCTGCGGTACTCCCTGGACAGATTGGTCCACAGCCGGCTAAGATCGCTGCCGCTCACATTTGCTTTTTGGCTGCAGAGCTGATGCGCCTTGTTCTCAAACTCGGTGATCATGGGCTGGAAAGTGAAGTAGTTATCATAATCGCTAACAGCCTCTGCCAAAATTGCCCGGGCCGTATCCTGGTCGTAGTTCTTCAGGGCATAATCCACAAAGAGCTCCTCATTGAAGGTTGAGGGTATCTCCATCTCGTACTCTGTGCCAGCACAATAGAGGTAATCAACATTCTTGCCCATCAGATAGAAGTTGATGGCATGACCCATCTCATGGGTGAGGGTCTTCTGGTCATCCATCAAACCCTTGAAGTTCATGAATATCAAAGCTGGCCTCTGCAGAGCGCACATATCCTGGCAGTAGCCTCCCGGCTGCTTTCCGCCCTCGGGATTGGGGTAGACATCCATTGAGCCGCTGGTAGTTGTCTTTACAAATATGTCCTGGAAAGCCGGATCCATCGCCGCATAGGAGGCCGATATGTTAGAGAGCGTCTCCTCGTAGCCGTATTTCCTATCGGGATTTTCCAGTAATTGAAGCATCAGGTCATAAGGCTTAAGGCGCGTCAGATTCATTCTAGTCCTACGAAATTCATAATAACCATCAAAGTCGCCCTTGCGCTCCTTGAAGACCTGGTTCATCGTCTCTACCTGCTCTTTGGTGAGATGGGTCTCGAACATCTTGGCGTAGTAAGAGTCGGAGTAATTCAACTCCCGGGCGAGAAGGTCGTCTAATCTTGATTTATTGCCGTAGATCTGGGCCATTCTCTCCGATTCGTCGATGAGATGGTAGAATCGTTTGTCGTAGCCCATCTTTCGGTTGTTTCGGTTGCTATCTGTGGAGAGAAGCTCCGAGTAGGTCTGAGAGTTAATAGCCAGCTCTCTTCCGTCCTCCAGAGTGATATTTCCCGCAACGGTAACATTATTGGTTACCGTCTTTTCCGCTTCGGTATTGATCTTCATAAGCTGGTTGGAAATATCAGCCAGGTAGGCGGCATGTGTCTCATTTCTGGGTCGGTGATCGCGATAGCGCTGGTAGCTGTTCTCCAGGTATGCTCTGTACTTTTCCAGGGCAGGCTGCTCTGAAAAGAGTCGGTCCCATTCGGCGGAGGGAAGCGACTTAAGCAGTATTTCGGCAAAGGATGTGGCCTTGGCATGCTCAGTGTATAAATTCTGTACATCAGAGATGAAATTCTCGAAGAATTTGTCGTTGACGTTCAGGCTATTTTGGGCATAAGCATAAGCCATAACCACGCTTATGTTTTTGCTGAAGTTCTTACTTGCTTCGATATATTCCAGCAAAACATTTCCGGTGAGGTCTTGGAACAGGGGGCGAAATGTCGCATTTATCTCTTGCGACTTGTTTTGCAGCGCTTCGAATTCCGCGGTTGCTGCTTCCCTATCTTTTAATAAGTTTGATAAATCCCAGGAGGTTGTAATTTCACTTCCATTGATTCCTGTCGTCTCATTTCCAGGAGAAGCGGCCAGGCCTGAGCCACTAATAAAAAGCATAATGGCAATGAGCATGGCCGATATTAAAAATCCTTCTGCCGACTTGATCATTCTTCCACCTCGAATGGCAAACGAATTGCCCCACCACTATAAATAATTGAGTTTGATTGAGGTCGCATGTTTGTACGATGAAATATATATAGAAAAAGCAGAGTCTATTTGCCTCGTAGGGTAAGGGTAAAGACCAAATTTGAGGACAAATGATGAATAAATATCCAATAGTTGCACTGGTCCTGCTCCTGGCAGGAGTAGCTCTGATCCTGAACTGTGCCAGTATTTCCTGTTCATTTTCGGGAGACAGCGGCTTATGCCAGGTAAACGGAAGCTGTAGTGGGAATTGCGGCGCAAATTGTGGTGGAAATTGCGGCGAGAACTGCACCTGTCCCAATGCTGTCACAGGCATTCAAAATAATTCTACTGAAGATAATTGCAGCGCTCTGGGGTCTTGCCCCATAAAAGCACTGTCTGCGGGTGATAGCCGCTAGTCAGGACATTATCGATAGACTTTTATGGACGATTGCATTCTTGATGAGGAAAGGTGATCTGGCTTGATGGGTATCAATGAAATGGGATTCGAGGTCTTCGAGGAGATGCTCGATTACGCAGACGAGCTGCAAATTCAAGTCCAAGAACTTGATAACGGTACTGTAGTGGCTGATGCAGGTGTAGTGGCTCATGGCGGCTATGGTGCCGGAGTCTACCTATCTCGCCTCTGCATGGCAGATCTGGCGGAGATTCAGCTTGCGCCCTTCGATATCAATGGCATTTTGCTGCCTGGCATTCAGGTGGCAACAGACCATCCGGCAGTCTCTTGCATGGCCTCCCAGTGCGCCATGTGGCAGATTAAGGCTGACAAGTACTTCGCTATGGGCAGCGGTCCGGCGCGCGTGCTGGCCAGAAAGACCCGCGACCTCTACGATAAGATTTGTTTTGAGGAGTCCTCAGATGTGGCAGTCATCGTTTTGGAGTCAAACAAGCTGCCCAATGAAACGGTCTCCGCCCTCATTTCGGAAAAGTGCGGCATCGATCCGGCTGACCTGAGAATTGCCGTGGCGCCTACGGACAGCGTAGCCGGACTGGTGCAGGTCTCGGCGCGCGTGGTCGAGACAGGGCTGCATAAACTCTTTACCATGGGCTTTGACATAAACACCATCAAGTGCGGCTGGGGCCGGGCTCCCATCTCACCCATTACCGGCGACGCTACCATGTGTATGGGCTCCTCCAATGATGCCATAATTTATGGTGGGGAGACTTACTACACACTGGAGTACGAGAACCTGGTGGAGCTGCAACAATATCTCAAAGGCATGCCTTCTTCGGCCTCTCGTGATTGGGGGACACCCTTCTACAAGACATTCAAAGCTGCGGGATTTGATTTCTTCAAGGTGGACCACAACGTCTTTGCCCCGGCCAAGGTTGTCATGAACGAAATATTGTCGAGGCGAACCTTTGTAAGCGGCAAGGTGAATAAGGACGTATTGGCAGAGTCATTCAATCTGCAGAACTTAGATGCAGTTTGCTAAAAAATTGGCAAGATCCGGGATAAGCTAGATAAGCTAGACACACAATCCAAGGAGATGAAATGAAAACTCCAGAGTGCGACCTTAAGGGTCATGGACCGTGCCGCGGCTCTTTATGCCAGCGTGGCTTAAGCCTCAATCACATGTGCGACCAGCACATCAGGCTGCAATCATACTGGGCCGGACGTAATCCAGGCAAGAGACTTACCGATTGGCTGGATGGACTGGCAAATGAGCAGATTGAGGAGGCATTAAGGAATGCTCCGATCCGCGGAAAGCACTGGCAAGTGGTCGATATACCATCCAGTGAGGGTTAAGTACTGAATATTTAAAGCATACTCCTTTTTCTCTTCTATCAGCCATTTTACCTATTTTCCTTATTTGCGATTTTTGTTATTTCACTTTAAGCAATTTAGCCTAATTAGCAATTTCATACTAATTCACTTTACATTTAATTAGCATTTTTGGAATATACTCTACAATTTGTCCGATGATTTTATTACCCATTTGATCCACCCATGAAAGGAAGACAATAGTCGAAACGGAGGTGATTATTGATGGATATTATGTCCCAAATATATGCAATTATTATCTTTGGAGCAATGGTTATCTTATTGCCCTGGGGATTAAATAAGTGGTCTGACACCAGGGCTGGTGTAAGATAAGCTTCTGCGCTACTAGTCCGGTCCTGGATCTGCCAGGACTCCTATGTTTTTGCTTTTCAATCATATCCCGGGAAATACTCCTTGCGAGTCTGACTCACAGGGATATTCATCTCCTCGAGAACAAGTTGCATGGAATCGACCATTCTTTTGGGGCCACTGGTGTAGAATACTCGCTCAGAATAATCTGTCAGCATTTGCCTGATCATATTGGCATCGATTCTGCCGACCCTGCCATTCCAGGAAGGACC
>JAQTYS010000253.1 GCA_028688175.1 Methanothrix sp.
CGTTCTTCAATACTTAGATCATTCAAAGAAATCGGCTGCAATTCCAGCCATCTTTGTCGCCATAATCGAGCAGTGTCCAAGGAAACCTCTAATTCATTAGCGATTTCGCGATTGTTCTTACCCATCGAAGCCAGCAAAACAATCCGTGCTCGGATAACTTTTTGCTGCCCTGTAGTATATCGACGAACAAGCAATTCCAACTTTTGGCGCTCGACGTCGTTCAAGTTGATTGCTGGTGGTTTCGGACCCGGCATTGACACTCCCCTGTTGTAGAGTATCTGTCGACGATTATATATAAAATCTTATCGTTAGGTTAATCTCAGCCCGGCTGTACTAGCCCTCTCTGTCCCCATGTTGCCAGTGTCGTCATGATTCGCTCATGAATAGATGTTCCTTTCTCATTACGCAGCGTCCCCAAGATCTTTCTCAAAACAACTTGGAGTCGTAATGCCCTTTCTGCCCTATTATTGGTCGGCTCTACCCCGGGATGAATGACAAATGTGAACCAATTCGAGAATCCATTGTTGATTTTTCCGATGAATTTCTGGACTTTCTCAATAGAGTACTCTTTACTGATCCAATTCCTGAGCACTTCTCGCGTCAAGTGGCAAAGATATCTGTATTCGCCGACTCAATTTTGACTCCCCTATATAAGGAAAAGCCGATTCGTTTTTGACCCCCCCAAGAAGGAAAGCCTCTCCTCTCCAAGTATGCTGAGAGGTGGGCTCTAAGGTGAAAACGATGGCAGATATACGTAGAATCGTCGATTTGTACGAACTCTATGGTTCCTACAAAAAAGTAGCCCGCGAACTGAGCATATCCCCGAATACCGCTAAAAAGTACTTGCGTCGGCTAAATGATGTACAGGAGGGATCAGTTGAAGAGATCCTGCCCAAGGATAGGAAGATCATCCAGCCTTCTCGCGTCCTAACAGAGATCGTCCGCCAGAAAATCCACCAGTATCTTGAGTCGAACCTGGAACAACCCCGAAAACAACGACTCACTGCCAAACGAATTTGGGAGCTTCTCATCAGAGATGGCCACAAAATCGGTTACACCAGCGTTAAAGATGAAGTGGTTCGCTGGAAACGCACCAATGTTCCTCGCGAGGTGTTCATCCTGCAAGAGCCGCGCGTTGGTCAGCGTGCCGAATTCGACTGGGGTGAAGTCATCCTTTGCATTAGAGGGATCTGGTCGAAATTCTATCTTGCTGTGTTTGTACTGCCCTTCTCCCTCTATCGATTTGCCAGACTCTATCCCCGGTCGACCCGACTGGAGGTGATCCAGGCCCACATCGAATTTTTCCATGAGATCGTCGCGGTTCCTGAAACAATCTTCTATGACCGGATGAACGTGGTGTATGATTCGAAAAGACAAAAAATGAACGATAAGTTTCTAGAGTTTTCTATGCTTTCCGGTTTTTGTCCGTGTGTCTGCAATCCCGCCTCACCTCACGAGAAAGGAACCGATGAAGAAAGTGTCGGCTACATTCGACGGCTAACCTTTGGTGAACGGTAACTATTCAGCTCTACCCTCTAAATCATTAAGGTTTTAGGCTGAAACCAACGTTTTCCCGGGAATGAACGGATTGCCTTCAAAGACTCCTTGAATGGCGTCGATAACTGAAACGGAGTTCTTTTTGACCGTAGAGATGTATCCTCTAATTCTGCAAAAGATTCTGGCCCCCTCCCAGCTCCTGAAGTTGCCTGAAATCTTCTGCTGAACTTTCACCATTCTCTGATCCCTCTCTGCCAGGTTATTGTCAAATGGAACCTCAAAGTCATACATGAAGGCCAAAGCTTCTCTCCGATACTTGTCCAATCTCTCCAACAGATTTAGTGCCTTCGTCTTTTTCTTTTTTCCGCGTTTTTTAATCTGCCCTTCTGAATTAGAGGTGATAGGGGGAGGGTTTTCAAGCTTAGCCTTTTCGATTATGTGATCGTATCTGTCTTCGAAATCTTTTATATCGGCGATATCCAATTTGGAATCAATTGGCTTCCTGAGATCCACTATGGCCTTAATGTTAATCAGATGATCGATCAAATCTTTGGCCCAATTCTGTTTATCCTCTTCATGTATGAAGGAGAGATCTCTGAGATGATGTGAATTGCAGAGAGCATGCTTGCATTTGAATTTGAAATAGGAGAACCAACCATCATGCATAGCTGTTCCGCGATAGACGGGCAGTATCCCCATATCCTCGTTGGCCTTGGAACCGCGATGTATGCTTGCGGCATAATAAGTCAGGTTCTCGGTTGAAACCACATGGCTCCAATTTCTCTTTCCTTCGATACGCATGCCGGTTTCATCAAGGCAAATAACAGGCGCTGCAATTAACTGCTGTTTGATGGCCTCTTCGACGGGTTCCAGGATGTTGTAGCATGCTCGATTTATGTCAATCAGAGTACTCTGGCTTAAATGATGGCCGAAGAGATCAACGAAAGTCTCATTCAACCTATCAAAAGGCACAAGCTGATATTGATTCAGATAGGTGGCTACAGATTTCAATCGAGTTCCATATTGAACAGAATGTGCAACTTCCTTAGGAAAAGTAGCTTTGTTGAGGCAGCCGCAATTGGGGCAAATCTTTCTCTCAGCTTGATGTTCGAATACTTCCACTTTGATAGGGGGCAAATCGAATATCTGACGCCGTTCATAACTTGCGGCTTTTTCATCGCATAGAGACCTACCACACGATTCGCATTTGGTAACCGGATGAACGATCTTGTGATCGGGCTTTTCCGTCATTTCTAAAGTGTGTCCCTTATGCCCCTTCTGACCGCCTACAGGTCTACCACTCGGCTTGCGTTGGCTCTTTATCTTTCTAAAGGTGTCTGTTGAGGGTGGTTTGCTACTATTGCGGCTGTTCTTATTGATTTGATCCTCTAACGATTTTATTCATTCCTCCAGTTCGACGATCCTTGCTGCTTGTTTATTGATGATTGAGCAAAGGGTCTGCATTACTGTAATAATTGCCTCAGGACCTTCTTCATAAAGAGCTAAAATTTCTTCGCGACTCAAGGAGATGGTTATGCCTGACTGTGATGACGAGAGGGAATTACTTGGATGGATACCCTCTGTTAGGATTTGACGAGAATTGCGCCCCTCCATTATTACGTTTATATGATTATCAATAATATTTAAATTTTTGCTTGGTTATCACATTATGATTCATGATGTTTCGGAAGAAAAATAGGGCTTTGATTGGGGGGCTGAATAGTTACGGTGAACGAAGCTCTTTCGAGTCCTTTGAGGCGGCGATAGAATGGCTCAGTACGTGCCTCACCGAGATTAACGCCCGTCCCGTCTATCGTCGTCCGAGTGTGCCGGTTCAAGGTCTCGCTCAAGAGCGAGATCTGATGCATCCCCTGCCGACACTTGAATATGAGAACTGCGACCTGAAACGGGCAACTATATCCCGCTATTCGCTGGTGAAATGCGAAGGAAACTTCTATTCTGTTCCGGATACATATCATCCCCGGCTGATCACCCTAAAAATAATGGTTGACAAGATCGTGCTACTTGATGGAAACGATGTTATTGCGTCACACCGCCGGTTATCCGGGAAACAGCAATATTCACTGGACATCACCCATTACATCAAAACCTTTCATCGCAAGCCCGGTGCACTTCCAAATTCCAGGGTTCTAGCTCAAGTGGATGAGCTGATCTTGGACCTGTTCAACCGATATTACCTGGATGACCCAAAAGGATTCCTGTCGATTCTTGACCTGATGTTTGAGACTTCAACTGAGGCGCTTTCTCACGCTCTGACCATCCTGAACGAACAGAACATCTCTCCAACTTATGATACGCTCCGGTTCTTCCTTCACCAGACAACGGAACAGAAGGTTGAGCCGTTCGCCTTTTGTGGTGGATTTGAGGTCACGCAACCGGATCTCGTAGCTTTTGATCAACTGATGGAGGGATAAGCTATGGACATGGCACTTGTAGACCTATGCAAACAGTTACGGGTGAACGGTGTATACGCCTACGTAGAGGAATACCAACCAGATAATCCAGATCTGGAACGGTTCTTGACCTCGG